>JAYUHG010000069.1:0-2288 GCA_043767195.1 Gammaproteobacteria bacterium
CAGTCCATTGCGTTCCAGTTTCCCGATCATTTCAATCATGGCGCCAATGTGCTGCGTGGCGCGGGGTTCCTGATCCGGCTTCAGCACACCCAGTGCCGCTGCATCTTCGTCCATGGCCTTGATAAAACGCTCAGTGAGCGAATCAATGTCTTCCTGGTTCTCCGCCGCGCGCTTGATGATCTTGTCATCTATGTCCGTGATATTGCGGACGTAGGTCAAGGCATAGCCGCGGTCGCGCAGATAACGGCTGACCATATCGAACACCACCAGCATGCGGCCATGCCCCAGATGGCAATAGTCGTAGACGGTGATGCCGCACACATACATGCGTACCTGGCCCGGGGCCAGGGGCCGGAATTCTTCCTTCCGGCCGCCAAGAGAATTCTGGATCATTAACATGGGAGCAATGGCTTTCCGAGCTGCGCGAAGAGCGCGCATGGTAGCAAAAAGACCGGAACCGCGGCGAAAACAGCATCGCGCCACAGCAACGTTTTGCTAGAATGCACTGCGCAGCCTACCCCTACAGAGGAAACTCTCATGAAAATACGCCTGACAACCTCGCTCGGTGGCATCGTGGTGCAATTGGATGCCAAGAAGGCGCCCGTGACCGTGGAAAATTTCCTCAGCTATGTAAAGTCCGGTCATTACGACGGCACGATTTTTCATCGGGTCATTTCCGATTTCATGATCCAGGGCGGCGGCATGGACGGAGAAATGAAGAGCAAGCCCACCCGCGGCGCGATTAAGAATGAAGCCGACAATGGCCTGAAAAATGACGACGGAACAATTGCCATGGCGCGCACCTCCGACCCCCACTCCGCCTCCGCGCAATTTTTTATCAATACCACCAATAACGCCTTTCTCGATCACCGTTCCAAGACCGACGATGGCTGGGGCTATTGCGTATTCGGACGTGTGGTGGAAGGCAGAGAGGTGATTGAGCAGATTGAGGAGGTCAAGACCACGCGCCGCGACGGTCAGCAGGACGTGCCCGAGCAAATCATCCTGATCGAGCGGGCCGAAGTCGTGGAGGATTGACGGCGCCGGGATCGATCATGGAGATTTTGTTTTTCTCGGATCTGCACCTCAGTCCGGAACGACCCGAGAAACTCCAGTTGTTTCAGCGCCTGTTGCAAGGCCCGGCGCGCAAGGCCGAGTCGCTTTACCTGCTCGGAGATCTGTTCGAACAATTCTGGGTGGGCAATGATGACCGCACGCCTCCCAACGAAATCATTCTGAAGGAATTGAAGGCCTGCGCCGCCGCCGGTCCACAGTGCCATATCCTGCGCGGCAATCGGGATTTGATGCTGGATACCGGGTTCACGGCGTTGACGGGATGGCAACTATTGCCGGACCGGCAGGTCATCCAGGTGTTTGGCGAAGCGACATTAATAATGCATGGGGATTTGCTCTGCACCCGCGACCGGAGCTACCAGGCATTCCGCGCCTTAATGGAAAACCGCGTGACCCGGAACCTGTATCAGTCGTTCCCCTATGCCCTGCGCATTCTGCTGTCCCACGGCTTGCGACCGCTGCTGCGCCGCTCCGCCGCCGGCAAGTCCCCCGAGATAATTGATGTGGAACCAGACACCGTGCGCCGGGAAATGGAAAGCGCCGGCGTCACCAAGCTGATTCACGGTCACACCCATCGCCCCGGCACATACCCGGTGACTCTGGACAATGGCACGGGAATGCGCACGGTACTCGGCGACTGGTACGACAAAGGGCAACTGCTCGTATGCAGCCAACAAAAGTGGCGGCTAATCAGTGTTGAGGATTACCTGCGGGAACGGGAGGATTAAATGAATCCCCATGCTTTGGGGTCGGCGGCAGGGGATGCCAACGGGATTACGTTAACCAACCGCCGATAATCATGATACCGAGCACGGCCAGCCATACCAGCAAGGTACGATTGATCAGGGCCTGAGCTTCCTCTATCTGGGAGGCGATGGCAGTATTATCCCCTTCACCAGCCCCGGACTTGCCCAGGGACAGGCTGGATAAACCCACGGCGCACAGCACTGGATCCGTGGCTTCCAATGAACCGTCCTCTGCCGTGTGCCATCCATCCACTGCATCCACCAAACTGCCGGCCAACGCGAATCCCAGCGCCGCGGCACGGCTGGAAGGCCAGGACAACAGGCTGTGTAAGCGCCGCGCGGCGTCCGCATAGACCGTGGTTGCGTCACCCACACGCTGGCGCAGGCGCAAGCTCATGGCGAATAACAGCCCACCCGCCATGCCCAGAACAATGAACCAGAACACAACGCCGAATAATTGCTCGTGGG
>JAYUHG010000070.1:0-5406 GCA_043767195.1 Gammaproteobacteria bacterium
ACGGCGGAGCTGGTACAAATGCTGATGCAGAATCCGGAACGCCAGGATTTGCTCCTTAACATTAATTTCCCGGATCTACCCTATGCCCAATATGCGGGCTGGGAAGTGACGCGGCTGGGGCAACGGCACAAGTCCGAGCCCGCCGTGCCTATGCAGGATCCCAAGCGCCGCACGGTGTATTGGGTCGGACCCGTGGGATCAGGACAGGATGCGGGACCCGGTACGGATTTTCATGCTGTCGCCCGCGGAGCCATTTCCGTGACTCCGCTACAGGTGGATCTCACGCGCTATAACCTGATGGCGCCACTGACGGAACTGTTTGCGGGTCTGAGTAATGCAAAAACCTGATATTCGCGGTATTGGCATGACTTCACAGCGGGCCCGTGACCGGCTGGTGGAGCAGTTACGCGAGATGGGTATTCGTTCCGAAGTGGTGCTGGAATTAATCCGCAGTACGCCCAGGCATTTGTTTATTGATGAGGCACTATCGAGCCGTGCTTATGACAACACGGCCCTGCCCATCGGCCACAACCAGACGATTTCCCAACCTTATATCGTGGCGCGCATGACCGAGGCGCTGATTGAAAAAGGCATCCCGGACAAAGTGCTGGAGGTGGGCACCGGCTGCGGTTATCAAACCGCGGTATTGGCACGTCTGGTGCCCCAAGTGTGTACCATTGAACGCATCGAAGCGCTTTATCAGCGCGCCAGGGAGCGGTTTCAAATGCTGGGTCTGAAGAATATTCAATGTCGCCATGGTGATGGTAACCAGGGCTGGGTGGGTCGGGCGCCCTTTGACGGCATTCTTGTGGCCGCGGCGCCCCTGGGTGTGCCCACCACCCTGCGTGCGCAACTGGCGGAGGCAGGCCGACTAATTCTGCCCGTGGGCAAGAGCGGTGAGCAGGCGTTGCTGCGCATCCTGCGTACGCCCGAGGGCTTTGATGAACAGCAATTGGACTGGGTCAGCTTTGTTCCCATGCTGGAGGGTGTGTCCTGATCTTTACCATGAGTAACGGATTCAAGGATTACATTCCACATCTGTGTTGCCTGCTGGTGCCGGCAATGTTGTTGGCGTGCAGTACCGCCCGCGCACCGGTCGCCGCCCGCGGCGATTCAGAGACGGCCAGACCAATGGTGACTGAGGGTCAAACTCCGGCTCCCATATCCGATGGCGCTTTCGTCACTACCCATGAAGTAGTCAGAGGAGACACCCTCTACTCCATCGCCTGGCGCTATGGTAAGGATTATCGTGATCTGGGGCGCTGGAACGGTATTGGTGAACCTTATCTGATTGTTCCCGGCCAGCGATTGAGTCTGGTGGCCGGAAAAGTACCCCCGGTCCCTGTTGCCCGGTCGCCTCAGCCCGCGGCTGTACCACAGCGTAGTCTGGGCACTCCACCCCGTGTGACACCGGTCCCGCCAGCACCCACGACCACTGTCAAGCCGACGCTCGGCAGCGGTCCCATTCGCTGGCGATGGCCAACCGTCGGAACAGTGATCAAATCCGATTCCCCGACCGCGCGCAAAGGACTGGGAATCACTGGCGCACAAGGTCAGGTCGTAAGCGCAGCCGCGGCCGGTGCGGTGGTTTATAGCGGCAGTGGACTTCTTGGATATGGCAGGCTTATTATCCTCAAGCATAGTGATACCTATCTCAGTGCATATGCATACAACGCACAGTTGTTGGTAGCTGAGGGCGATCAAGTGACATCAGGCCAGCGGATTGCAACCATGGGCCGTGATAACGACGGCAGGCCGATGTTGCACTTTGAGATTCGCAAAGACGGTAAGCCCGTTAATCCGTTGCAACACCTCCCCAGCCCCCCTCCGTCTGAACGCTCTTGAGTTTTTCGGCCCCGCACATGGCCAGCGTTCATCCTAGACCAAAGACCATGCGTCCCCGGGCGCCGGTGGCTGAGATCGCGGACGAAACCGGATATGAGTTTGAATCGGAAGGCGTGACGGATTTGGATCCGGGTATGGCCGCGGGATCAGATACCGATGAGGATCGTCGTGAACATGTGTCTGTCAGTGTGGGGGACCTGGATGCCACACGCTTGTACCTGAATGAGATCGGCTATTCCCCACTACTGAGCGCGGAAGAAGAGGTCTACTTCGGGCGTCGCGCCCGGAGTGGCGATCAAAAGGCGCGCCAGCGCATGATCGAGAGCAATCTGCGCCTGGTGGTCAAGATCGCCCGCCGCTACAAGAATCGTGGCATGGCGCTGCTGGATCTGATCGAGGAGGGCAACCTGGGGCTGATCCGGGCGGTGGAGAAGTTTGACCCGGATCGGGGGTTCCGTTTTTCAACCTACGCCACCTGGTGGATCCGCCAGACTGTGGAGCGCGCCCTGATGAATCAGATCCGAACCGTGCGGCTGCCCATTCATGTGGTCAAAGAAATCAACAGTTGCGCGCGCGCGGCGCGCCGGCTGGCCCAGCGGCTGGATCGGGAGCCCAGCCCGGAGGAAGTGGCGGTGGAACTGAAACTGCCGCTTGCGGAGGTCAAGCGTAGGCTCGGTCTGAATGAGCGCATGGCGTCCGTGGATGCCCCATTGGGCATGGAAACCGATAAGTCACTGCTCGATACACTAGCTGATGAAAACAATCCCGATCCTTCCGTGTTATTGCAGGATTCGGATATGCGCCGGCGCATCGAGGTCTGGATCAGGCAGCTTTCCCACAAGCAGCTTGCCGTTGTGGAGCGACGCTTCGGACTGCACGGGCGGGATGTTGCGACCCTGGAAGAGATTGGTGTGGAGTTGGGTATCACCCGGGAGCGGGTCCGCCAGATTCAGATGGAAGCCATGCGCCGCTTGCGGTTGATGCTGGAACGCGAGGGATTTTCCGGCGCGGCACTTTTTAATGAACATTAACCGCCCAGACCGGCTCAGCGGCTGCTTGTCGGCCCGGACCGGGTGGTCAGGGAAGGATCAGCGCCGCGACCACCCGGCGCTCCTCGCCGAGCAGGAAGTTATAGGCGCGGCAGGCGGCACCGGTATCCATGAACTCCAGGCCAATGCCGCGGGTTGGCAGCCAATCCATGATCTCCCTAGGCGGGAACACCAGCTTTGCGCCGGTTCCCACCAAAACCAGTTCCGGTTCCAATCGTGCCAGGGTTTCCATATGCTCAATGGAGATTTCCCCGGCGCTGGCCGGGCCCCAGGTGGCAAGCACCCGATCCGCCATGACGATCAGATTTTGCTCGTGACGCATCCCGGCCACAATAATATGCCCGGTCCCATAGGCGGTAATACGGTTGCGATTGCCGAGACTCAGATCAGCTTCAAATTTCATCCTTACCTAACCGATGTCCAATGCAGCAGTCATCTCAACAAGATTAACCGCGGAGTGCAATCATGAAATTAATTCTTTTAGGCCCCCCGGGGGCAGGCAAGGGGACGCAGGCGAATCTGATCAAAGAGGCGTTTAACATCCCGCAAATCTCCACCGGCGATATGTTGCGGGCGGCGGTGAAGGCAGGCAGCGAGTTGGGTAAACAGGCCAAGAAGATAATGGATGCCGGGGATCTGGTCTCCGATGACCTGATCCTGGCTCTGGTGCGGGAACGCATCAAGCAACCGGACTGTGCCAAGGGCTACATGTTCGATGGTTTTCCGCGCACCCTGGCCCAGGCTGACGGCATGAAGGCGTCAGGGATAGATGTGGATTATGTAGTTGAGTTGCAAGTACCGGACGAGGAGATAGTCCGGCGCATGGCGGGACGCCGGGTACACCCCGGGTCCGGCAGGACCTATCACATTCAGTTCAACCCGCCCAAGGTTGCCGGCAAGGACGACGTTACCGGTGAAGCGTTGATTCAGCGCGACGACGACGTGGAGGAGACCGTGCGCAAACGGTTGCGCGTTTATCATTCCCAAACCGCGCCGCTGATCAAATACTACAAGGAATGGGCCGCAGCCGGTGACAAACGCGCGCCAAAACATGTGGGAATTGATGGCAGCGGTGATGTAAACCAAATCACCAAACAGGTATTGAGCGCATTGGGCACGAAGTGATTTGGGTGGTGGCGGAGTGATGTGATTCGTTGTCAGAGTCATGTTTCAGACATGGATAAGGAGATGAAAATCGGTGCCTTCGACATGCCGGTGTGGTGCGTCTGAGACACCCAAGTGAAAAAATATTAGAAAAACAAAAAATCCTCACTATAATAGTGACCCAGTTGTTGTGTAGTTGTGTTGTTGAGTATGTGTGTGTTGGTGTAGAACTTCCATTCAACCTGGTTAATTAGGGGAGTGATAATCATGGCTAAGAAGAAAGCTGCTAAGAAGAAGACTGGTAAAAAGAAAAAGAAAGCATCGAAGAAGAAGTAGTTTCCAATCGAGTCCGACCGTTTGAAATTGAAATGCGAATCAGCAAATTGATGAGAACGGTGTTACGGGCTTGATGGCAGGAACCGATACCCGGTTGTGGTATTTGCCGGGCGACTAGAGCCTGATTGGCCGTGTCGTGAGGGACCTGATCTAAACTGAGAACCCCGTCAGAATTGACGGGGTTTTTTTTCGGCTATCATCACCATATCCCCCTGTGTAACCTACTGTCTTGATTAGGATAATTCCCTAAAGCATGGCGCGCCGCCGCAGCTCCCGTAAGCGTTTCTCCCAGCTCCCATGGCGGCGTTTACTGGTCCCTGCCGGCGCGCTGGCAGTGATTGCGATCTGCATCCTGGTGGCATACCTGTTATGGCTCGACACCCTGGTCCGCCAACGCCTTTCGAACCTGCAATGGGAATTGCCAGCACGGGTATATGCACGACCGATGGATCTGTACGTCGGTAGCAATTTGAGCGCGTCCGATTTGGAACGTCATCTGCGTCGCGCTGGTTATCAATCACAAAATCGTTTGCGAATGCCGGGGGACTACTGGCGTGACCTGGATCGGGTCGGGGTCTTCCTGCGCGAGTTCGCCTATTGGGATGGGGTAGACCCGGCACGGCGGGTGGAGATCCGGTTTGCCGGAAAGTCGGTTGCCGCCATGGTTGAGGGTGGGAATAGGGGGGGGGTGGACCTGTTGCGCATTGATCCCCCGCTGATTGGGCGGATCGTCCCCAGCAGTAACGAGAACCGGGTGTTTGTCCCCCAGGCCGGGATACCGGAAGTGCTGCGCAATGCCATCGTGGCAGTGGAAGACCGGCACTTCTTTCGTCACCGGGGTATAGATTTGCGCGGCATCCTGCGCGCGTTGTGGGTGAATCTCAGGGCTGGTGAAATAGAACAGGGTGGCAGCACACTGACCCAGCAACTGGTCAAGAATCTGTTCCTTTCCCCGGAGCGCACCCTGCGGCGCAAGTTAAATGAAGCTGCCATGGCGATCCTGGTGGAGCGGCGCCTGAGCAAAGAGGAAATACTCTGGGCGTACGTCAACGAAGTGTATCTGGGTCAGCAA
>JAYUHG010000071.1:0-2267 GCA_043767195.1 Gammaproteobacteria bacterium
AGTTTGTCATCCCGAACGAGCGAAGCGAGGAGGGATCTTGCTGAAACGGCAAGATTCCTCCCTCCGGTCGGAATGACAAATTCAAATTGACCCACTACCTGATTTGCAAGCAGCCATGATTGGCGTATGTTTCTGGTAAAAGCACGACAGCGGGGTTGAATTGAGAACATTGCTCAGAATCGCAGGCTGGATTGCCATCGTATTCGGCATCTTCATGGCACTGGGGGCGTTGTCCCTGGTGGGCGGGAAACTCCCCAAGCCGTCCCTGTTTGCGCAGTTTATTTCATTTCTTATTACCGTCGTCGCGCCCATCGCGTTTGGCGTATTTCTGCTGCGCCGTGCCAGTCCTGGCGGACACTTGCGCGTAGCGGGCGCGCCTGGACCGGGCTCCTATTTCAGGGCAAAACTTTATCAATCCTTGCACAATATGCAGCAACAGCCTGGAGGCTATATGAATTTACTCAAACCAAGCGTAATCATAGGACTGGTGGCAGCCGTAGTGTTCTACATCATCGCCGGGATCATCAATATCGCACCGGGCGAGGTCGGCATTATCGTGAAGATGCTGGGTTCGGATCGCGGCATGCAGAAGGATATCCTGTCCACCGGTACGCGGTGGATCGATCCGCTGATCTATGACGTCGAGGTCTATGACACTCGGGCCACGCAACAGCAACAGCAGGAGGAAATGCCGTCCAATACCGCGGACGGGCAGCCCATAAGCGTGGATTTGTCGCTGGAAGTATCACTGAATGCAGCCCTGGTGCCGGATCTGCACCAGAAGGTTGGGCGCGACTACATGGATCGGGTTGTGTTCCCGGCGCTGCGCTCGAACATACGCAATCACACCTCGCAAAAGACCAGCGACGAAATTTATACCGGCGCCGGGCGCCGTTTTGTCCAGGACATCATCCAGACTGAAATGCGCGAAAAACTTGAGCCGCTGGGAATCGTCATCGCCGTCAACCTGCGCGATATTCACTTCCTGAATCAGGACTTCATCAAAGTGCTGGAAAACAAGGCCGAGGCGCAACAAAGGGTCACCATCGCGGAACGCCAGGCGGCGCAGGCAGCCCAGGACGCGATTCGTGTCGCCAACACCGCCGAAGGTGAAAAACAGAAATCCATCAAGGTGGCCGAGGCCACCCGTGAGACCAGGCGTCTGGAAGGCGAAGGCTACCGGCTGCAGAAGGAAGAGGAATCCAAAGGTATCCTGGCCGTCGCTACTGCGGAAGCGGAAGGCACCCGGCTCAAGGCCATGGCCCTGTCCGGCGCCGGCTCCAGTGCCCTGGTCAGTATTGAGTGGGCGAAACAGATGGGGCCGAATGTTAAGGTCTACGGGTATCCACTGGGTGCGCCGGGCACCACCGGTATTTTCAATGTCGATGGCATTCTGGGTGATGCACTGAAAGTGAAGGGGGACAAACCATGATCCGCGATGTAGTAATCGTGCTGGTACTTATCATCTGCGCCATTATTTTGATCCCGGGTGTCACCCGGTTGGCGCGCACCTTCTGGGATTGGGCGCTGGGGAAAACCAAGGCTGACGGCGACGAACCGCCGTTGAATTGACTTCCCGCCATTGTCATCCCACGTGCCTAACTGTCATCCCGACAGAGCCCATTCGCAAGCTCCCTCGCGAGTTCCCTCGCTGCGCTCGGGACAAGGCTCGGGACAAGGCTCAGGGCAGGCTCCGCGACGAGGGATCTTGGGGTACGCGGCAGCAAGATTTCTCAGTCGCTACGCTCCATCGAAATGACAGGGATTACGTATCATCCGGAGAAGTCACGCCTGTCCCTGCAAAGCCGCTATCCGTTCCTCCAGGGGCGGATGAGTCATGAACAAGCGCTTGAATCCGCCGGCATTGCCGCCAGATATACCGAATGCGGCAAGCTGCTCGGGCAACTGTGGCGGCTGACTGGCGCGCTGCAACTGTTGTAACGCCGCGATCATTTTTCCGCGCCCGGCCAACTGCGCCCCGCCCTCATCGGCGCGGAATTCCCGCTGGCGGCTGAACCACATGACGATAATGCTGGCGAGAATGCCGAGTACCAATTGTGCCACCATGACCGTGATCCAGTAACCGGGGCCGTGGCCGCGCTGCACCTTGAACACAACGCGATCCACCAATACACCCACAACCCGGGACAGAAAGTACACGAACGTATTCACCACGCCCTGGATCAGCGTCAGAGTGATCATATCGCCATTGGCCACATGGGAAATTTCATGACCGAGTACGGCCTCGGCCTGATCCTGGTTCATGC
>JAYUHG010000072.1:0-2260 GCA_043767195.1 Gammaproteobacteria bacterium
GATCCCTATCAACCCATTGAACGTGACTGGGGCATTACGCGCAGCATCATCGAGGTACTGCATGCCCACGAGCACCCGCTCACCATCGTCACCAAGTCCTGGCGCGTGGAGCGGGATATTGATCTGCTGGCGGAGATGGCGCGCAAAAACCTGGTGCAGGTATTTCTGTCCATTACCAGCCTGGATCACGAATTGGCACAGCGTCTCGAGCCCCGCGCCAGCGCACCGCGGCGACGGGTGGAATGTGTCCGTGCCCTGAGTCAGGCGGGTATTCCGGTGGGTGTGTTGTTTGCGCCGGTGATCCCGTTTCTGAACGACGAGGCATTGGAAGATGTGTTGGCCGCCGCTGCCGATGCCGGCGCAATTCATGCCGGCTACGTCATCGTGCGTCTGCCGCTGGAGATCCGGGATTTGTTCAAGCAATGGCTGGAGCAACATGAGCCTTTGAAGGCCGAGCGGATCATGAGCGCCATCCGGGATTTGCGCGGTGGCAAGGATTACGATGCCCGGTTTTTCAAACGTCAGCGGGGGCAGGGTGTATTCGCCGGGATAATTCGCAGTCGTTTTGAATTGGCCTGCCGGCGGCATGGATTGAATCGGCAGCGCCTGGAACTGCGCACGGACCTTTTCCATCCGCCGTTGACGGCTCGAAAGCAGATGGACTTGTTTTAATAAGGTCGGAGTGATTTATTTTGGGGCGTTGCACTAAAATAAATTACTCCGACTCCATTTTCGTCAAAGCGCGTGTGGTCTTTTCCACCGGTTCTATTACCTCCATCTCGACATCCTCGGGCGCGGCCTGGAGCTCTGTCAGTCGCCGCGCGGAAACCAGGACCCGCGACTCAAGGGTGGATGTGCCTTTGTTGAAGGCTTCCACCGCCCTGTCGAGGCTTTTCCCGACATTGGCCCAGTGCGCACCTAGGTTGGCGATGCGTTCATAAAGCTGGCGGCCCAGATCGGCCACCTCCTGGGCGTTTTTCGCCAGCGCTTCCTGACGCCAGCCGTAAGCCACGGCGCGTAACAGGGCAATCAAAGTCGTCGGCGTTGCGGGAATGACGCGCTCATTGACCCCGAACTCAATCAGCCCGGGATCCTGTTGCAGGGCGGCGCTGAAGAACATTTCTCCGGGCAGAAATAGCACCACGAATTCCGGCGTAGCGTCAAATTGTTCCCAATATCCTTTGCGGCCCAGGGCCACCATGTGATCACGCACCTGGCGGGCGTGATCGACGAGAAATGCCTGCTGTGCGGTCTCGTCCGCTGCGTCAATGGAATTCAAATAAGCCGATAACGGCGCCTTGGCATCCACGACAATGTACTTGCCGCCCGGCAACCTCACGATGAGATCCGGGCGCAAACGCCCATCCTCGGTGGTGCGGCTTTCCTGTTCCAAAAAATCGCAGTGGTCCACCATGCCGGCCATTTCCACCACGCGCTTTAACTGGATCTCGCCCCAGCGGCCACGCACAGTGGGCTGGCGCAGAGCCTTCACCAGACTTTGGGTTTCGCTGCGCAGCATGGGGATTTGGGTTTCAACCAGCCCCTTCAATTGTTCGCTGAGGGCGGAATAGGCGGAGACGCGGACCTGCTCCATTTCGCCCAGCTTGCTGTCCACTTTTTGCATGGATTCCTTGAGCGGGCGCACCAGATCGTCTACAGCTTTGGTTCGCGCTTCCAGGTCGCCCTTTGCGCCTTCCTGGAATTTCTCCAGGGTGGATTTGGCCAGTTCCAGAAAGGCCTGATTGTTACTGCGCAGTGCGTCGGAAGACAACGCCTTGAAGGCGTCGCCGAGTTTTTGTTGCGCGTCATTCAAAAACGTCAGTTTTTCCGCCGCTGCTTTACGCTCTTCCACCAGGCGTGTTTCCAGCTCCGCCAGGACGGCGCGCTGGGTGGAGACCGTGGCGGATTGTTGCGCCAGTTTCGCCTCCAGTTCCGGTATCCGCGAGGCGTTCTGTTCGGCTGCCGCCCGGCGTTCAGATTCCAGGTGATGGGCCTCACGGGAGCGGGTCAACTCAACGCGGGCGAGTTCCAGTTGTTGCGCCTGCTCCGCCGATTTTGTCTCCGCCGCCGCGAGTCTGGCCTCCATGCCGGCGCTGGTGGCCTTGCCCAAAGCCTGGCGCAGTATCCACGCCAGGGCGCCACCGGCAATAAACGCCGCGGCAATCATCTTCCAATCCATCATGGACGGGAGTGTAGCCAAAATTTGGCGGCGGCGGGAAACTCGCGCCGTGCATTATCATGCCGTCCCATGACACCCCAT
>JAYUHG010000073.1:0-2259 GCA_043767195.1 Gammaproteobacteria bacterium
TCTCTACCAGTTATCGGTTAGCAGGGTGAAAAAACTCCGTTATGCATCCCCCGTTAGGGGAAATCATAGCGGAAATGCAGAGCAATTTCCTTACCGCCATGGATGGCGGGCGGGCGCAGGAAATTGCTCCTGCATTTCCTGCGTACCCGCCATCCATGGCGGTATTCAGAAGAATAATTCCTTCAACTTCAATCCAGGATCCGAAGCGCGCATGAACGCCTCGCCCACCAGAAACGCGTTTACATGGTTGGCGCGCATGCGCTCGACATCCACCGGGTTGTGAATACCGCTTTCCGTGATCACCAGACGATCTTTGGGGATATCCACCAGCAGACCGAGGGTGGTTTCAAGCCGGGTTTCGAACGTGCGCAGGTCGCGGTTGTTGATACCGATGAGCGGTGTGCGCAATACCAGAGCGCGTTCCAGTTCCTCGCGGTCATGCACTTCCAGCAAAATATCGAGACCCAGTTCCCGGGCCGCGTCCACGCACTCGCGCAACACGCTGTCCTTCAGGGCGGCGATGATCAACAGAATACAGTCGGCGCCCAGGGCGCGGGATTCGAATACCTGCCAGGGGTCAATGATGAAATCTTTGCGTAACACCGGGAGTCCAGATTCAGACTTGGCCCGTGGCAGATATTCATCCCGTCCCTGAAAAAAATCCACGTCGGTGAGCACCGACAGACAAGCAGCACCGCCGTCGCGGTAGGAGCGGGCGATGGCCGCGCAGTCGAAATCGTGCCGGATCACACCCTGACTGGGGGAGGCCTTTTTGATTTCCGCGATGACTGCGGCAAGACCTTGATGAATGGCCCGTTCCAACGCCCGGTGAAACCCGGCACACGGCGCTGCCTCCGCGGCGCGTTTTCGAATCGTGGCCAGGGATGTGGACGCCTTTCGTCCGGCCACTTCTTCGGTTTTGCGCGCCAGTATTCTGGCGAGAATATCGGCTTGTGCGGACATTATTGTTTCTTTGCGGCAAAGGAGCGCGTCAGTGCCAGCAGTTGATCCAGCTTGGAGTTTGCACCGCCGCTCTTGATCGCTGCCCGCGCCAGGTCAATACCGGCGGCTTGATCGGCTGCCAACCCCGCCACATAGATGGCCGCCCCGGCGTTCAATAAAACCGTATCACGGGCCGGGCCGGGTGTGTCATTCAGTACGGCGCGCAATACCTTGAGGCTGTCTTCCGCATTTTGAACTTTCAGGCTGTCCTGGTTGGCGCGCGCAAATCCAAATTGTTCCGGGATAATTTCGCGTACCTGCACCTGGCCATCGCGCAATTCCGCCACCCGGGTCGGCGCGCCCAGGCTGATTTCGTCCAGCCCATCCTGGGAATGCACCACCATCACATGGCGACTGCCCAGTTTCTTCATGACCTCGGCCACGGGCTCGACCCATTTATCGCTGAACACACCAATGAGCTGATTTGGCACTGATGCCGGATTGGTCAGCGGGCCTAGCAGATTAAAAAATGTGCGTACGCCCAATTCACGGCGCGGGCCGGCGGCGTGGCGCGTGGCGCCATGATGGGCCGGGGCGAACATGAAGCCGATGCCTACTTCATTGACGCAGCGAGCCACCTGTTCGGGTGAGAGATCAATGTGTACGCCAGCCGCTTCCAGTACATCCGCGCTGCCACTGCGACTGGATACGGAACGATTGTTATGCTTTGCCACCCGGCCACCCGCGGCCGCGATGACAAAGGCCGCGGTGGTGGAAATATTAAATGTGTGACTGCCATCGCCACCTGTGCCGACGATATCCACCAGGTTCGGGTGCGTGACTTGCACCTGCCTGGAAAATTCGCGCATGACCCGGGCCGCTGCGGCGATCTCGTCCACGGTCTCGCCCTTCATGCGCAGTGCCACCAGAAATCCGCCGATCTGGGCAGGCGTCGCGTCACCCTGCATGATCGTGCGCATGGCCGAGTCCATTTCGGCCGCTTCCAGATGCTCACCCGCGATAACTTTGGCCAGGACGCGATTCATGCGCAGTGCGCGCCCATGGCGAGGAAATTCTGCAACAACTCGTGGCCATAGGCCGTGAGGATGGATTCGGGATGAAACTGTACGCCATAGATCGGGTATTGCCGATGGCGCAATCCCATGATTTCGCCCCGTTGCCCGTGTTCGTCCACGGTCCATGCTGTTTCTTCCAGACACGCAGGCAGCGAGGCGCGCTCCACCACCAGCGAGTGATAGCGGGTGGCGATAAAGGGATTCGCCAGACCGCGGAACACGCCTTCATTCAAGTGATGAA
>JAYUHG010000074.1:0-5352 GCA_043767195.1 Gammaproteobacteria bacterium
ATAAAACGAGGTCATGTGGTCATTGGTGTGCCGGCCCAGGGTGAGGGCCAGTGGGTATTTTGTTTCATTGATGAGGTCATAGGCCTGACCCACATCGTCCAGGGAATTCAGCTCCAGCATGAAGTGGCCGAGATCGCCGCCCTTGAGTCCTTCCACGGCATTGGTCAGGGCGAGGCTGTGATGGCGGGCGTTGCAGTGCAGGAAGGTGGCCTCGATGCCGTCCCAATAGATGTTGTCCGTGAGCCGGAAGCCGAGCTTTTCCTGATACCACTTCACCGTGGCTTCGCGGTTGTGGCAGGCCAGGACAATGTGGCCCATGCCCAGGGCGCCGGTGTTGAAGCCGCTGATGCCGCGCCCGGGGCGGAATTGTTTGAATTCCTCACGCAGGCCGTAGAACAACTCCAGCGGGACGCCATCGGGGCCGGCGCATTGGTACATTTCCATGACGTGGCGGGCGTCGCAGAGTTTCTGATCGGCGCGGGTGATTTTTTCGCCTTGCTTCTTCAACGATTTCGCCAGCTCACGCAATTCTTCCAGACTGGTCAATTCCCAGCCCACATATTCCAGCCGGTCGCTTTTGGCCTTGTGCAAGGTGAGCCGGTGGTGGGCGGAGTCCATGCGATACCAGGTTCGATCCTGGGGCGAGTCGGCGCGGCGTTCCATGCCGAAGAGCGGGCCGAGGAGGGCATCCCAGGATACGGGGTTGGATACTGAGCAGCCGATGTAGGCTAGGGCGATTACCTTTGTCATTACGTCTCCATTCCCATTTTCAGGTCAGATTGAAATTGTCATTCCGACCGCAGGGAGGGATCTTGGCTTCCTTAAACTTAAGATTCCTCAGACGCTTCGCTCGTTCGGAATGACACCCTATGCTATGGCTTTTCAACTCGAAATTCGGTTAACTTCGCCGCGCGCTTGATAAATTCCGCGTCGAATGTCTTTAGGCATTCCTGGCCTTGGCTTTGGGCCAGGTGAAATGCATCGGAAAAATCGAGGCCCGCTTCGTGCCAGTTGATTGCCTGTGTGACCACCTGATTATTCGCAATCGAAACATTGGCAAGGCCAAATACATTCTTAAATGTATTGCAGACCTCAGATGGCCCCTGATCATACGCGGCGCGTAACACCCACTCTGTTTCCAACACCACCGAGTCCGGGATGAATATTTGTTCCGTGGAAAAAAGCTTGAGGCTGGCCTTGTACTGCGCGGGGTCATCGCCTGTCAGCAGGCGCACCAGGACATTGGTATCAATGGCGATCACGCCATTTTCTCCGGAGGTCTTGTTTCAGCGCTGCTTTGATTTCAGCATCGGTCTTGGGTTTTATCCGGCCCTTGAGCATGCCGGCCACATCACCGAGTTCGGTGGCGGGGAAGGGTGCTTTAGGTCGCAGAAGAATACCGTCGCCGGTGTCAATGACCATGAGTTCCAGGCCGGTCTCCCAGCGATGGGTGGTCCGCAGGGCCTTGGGTATGATCACCTGGCCTTTGCTGGAGAGTTTGGTGGTTTCCATGGGCGATCCCTGAAGTAAGACAGTGGTAAGACTAAGCGGGTGCGGGTGGGCATGTCAAATGGCCGGCAATCCGTTCCTTCGGATGCGTTCTTAAATTGTGTTTCCATCGGGCCAACGGCGCGCGATGAGTTGCTTGTTTCCTCATTGGCACCTCTTCAGGAAGCCTTGGCGTCCAATCGCACTGATTCGATATTACTCACCGAACATCATGCTCGCCAGTTTTTGCTTGAGTAGTATTTGCTCCTGCACATCGTCGGTCACGGCAAGGCAACTGGCAAAATCGAGGAATCGCCTTTTCTCCTTTTTCTTGGTGTCTCCCAACGGCAAGATTCCTCGTCGCTTACGCTCCTCGGAATGAGCTGTGCTTGTTGTCAAGCATTTTATGCGAAGGCCTCTGAGTAACTTTCATTTTTCATAGCCACGGCGAAGGCCTGGCGCAAGAGTTTATGCGCAATGGCGATCTTAATGACCCGCTCGGGTTTACCCTTCGCCTTTAGCCGCGCATACAAACGGGCACAGGCGGCGTTGCACTTCTTGGCGGTCCAACTGCACAGATATAAGAGTTGCCGCAACCGGCCCATGCCCAGTTTGGCAATGTGCCCCTGGCCTTTGACGCTGGAGCCAGATTCGAACACCCGCGGGCACAAACCCACGTAACTCACCAATTCCTTCACCATGACGAACCGGGTGAAACCCGCCGTCACCGCAATCAGCTTCACCGCCGTCTTCGGGCCAATACCAGGGATGCTGAGCAGACACCGGTACAGCGGGCCGAAATGTTGCTCCACCAACTGCTTTAACTGCCGTTCACACCCGACAATGTGTACCGCTACCTCGCGCAAGCGTCGGGTCAGAGATCCCCGCACAAAACCATCCGCATCCGGTCGCTGATCCAGGGCCTCGCGTTGATTCTTCAAGCGTGTCTGCTCCAGTGTCAAACTCTCCAGCCAACTGTCCAGCTGCTGTAATTGACCGATAACCACCTCCGCCGGACGCCATTCCGGTAACGACATGGCCCGCCCATACTCCGCAATCAAGCGCGCATCCGCGGGGTCCGTCTTCGCCCGCAATAACTTCATCTGCCCAAAACGCCGTATCACCAAGGGATTCACCACTGACACCCGCCGACCCGCAGTGTGCAGGTAATGCGCCAACCGCAGGTAATACACCCCCGTCGCTTCCATCACACACACGCTGTCCACGGGGGTCGCCGAGAGCAGCGCCGCATATCCCGCCTCGTCCTGGCTATACCGCTGTCGAGCTTCCCCTCCTGTCCCACGCTGAAACGACACAGCCACATACGCCTTGGAAATATCTATCCCCACCACCGGCTTGTTCATCGTCTGCCCTCCGCTATACTGGTTAATAAGCAGGCAACACTGCGCAGCCTATCCATCCTGAATGCGGGTTCAACGACCCCATGAACTGTTCAGGCTGTAACAGTGGGGAGGAAGCGGCTCTCATTCCGAACAGCCTCAAGGGCTCATGACAAGTACAGCCTGAAACCTTCCTCCTGCCTGCTACCAGAGTTTCACCCCTTCGCAGGCAAGAGCAAGCATAGGATGACCTGAAGTACTACGCTTTTTCCCCTTATCCGGCATGTGCTGTCAGCCCCACATCTGCCCGGCTGCGCGTACACGAATCAATGATCATATAAATGAGTTCCTTGCAGGGCACGACCAAATCAGGGATGCAGGCCACACCCATGCCGCCTAACCCTTCGGCGAATTCTGGCGGCATGTCTTTTTCGCCGATGAAGGGATAGCCGATTCTTGCTAGGGGGACGCCCATGCCGCAGATAGTGGCGGCGTCGGTTTGGCCGCTCATTTTGGCGGCGCCGGGGTAGGGGCGGGCGTGGACTTCTTCCCAACTTCTTGTGGCGCTTTGCACTATCCAATGATTTTTGTCGGTTCTGGTGGCCTGACAGGCGGCGTACATTTCCCACTCGGCGCGGATGTCTGGGTGGCGGTGCAATATCGCGCGCATGGCGGCGGAAAACTCCGCTTCCACGTCGGCATTCATTTGATCCGGATTGGTGCGGAGATCAATGAAGATTTCGCAGGCAGCGGCGGGGAAGGCGGGTTTGTCGGGCCAGCCGGAGCGCACGGCGGCGATCCAGCCTTGCGGACTCACTTGTTCGGACTGGTGGCGCGCGGGGTAATCCGTCAGCCATTGTTCCAACTCAAGAATCAACTGCGCCGCCGGCACGATGGAGCTGGTGAAACCGGGGACGCCGCGGGGGATGCCGGAGTAACCCATGGTGCCCCAGGTGGTGATCTTGAACCAGCACATGCCGGGGTTCTCGAAGTACACCTCGTCCCAGGGTTTCATGATGACGCAGAAATCCGGGCTCACGCCGTGTTTGAGTAGTTGTTTGACGCCGCTGCTCAAGCCCGCGTTATCGCGTTCGGTGCAGAGCCATGGCATGCCGCCGCCGGCGGAAGCGACGATGGCGTCGCCGGTTAACGGGACGCCGGCTTCCAGCACACAACGCGCGGCTTCGGCGATGGTGGCGATCATGGACTTTGGGTTGGAGGCGCCGAGACCGATAACGCTATCGCCGCGGATCTCGGCTTTCGGCAACATATCGGCGCGCAGCCGTGGGCCGACCCAGGGGATGTCCAGTTTTTCATCGGCATCCAGGTGGGTGTCCATGGGTGCGTAGAGCATGAGAGTCGGCCCGGTGCCTGTGCCGGGGATGTGGGCGATGCAATTGCCGCTGCGTTCGGTCACGGGTTGATAGCGCGCGGAAAATCCGGCATCGGCCAGATAGTTGGCGAGAAATTCACTAGCGCGGCGTTCGTTGCCAGTTGGGCTGTGGAGGTTGGTTAAGGAGAAGACCAGTTGCTTCAGGCGTTCGGTGTTGATCTTCGCGCAGGCCGCTTCATACCAGCGGCGTTGATCGGCGCTGAATGCAGGACGCGACATTTTTAATCTCCCCCTGCCAGCACCATGCCCTGGCCGGTGATATAGGACGCTTCATCGGAGCACAGCCACATGACGGCCTGCGCCACGTCTTCCGGTGTGGCGAGGCGGCCCATGGGCACGGCTTGAGCCAGGGTGCGTTTCATGTCTTCACTGCCGCCCACCATGCGATCCAGCAACGCCGTGTCCACGGCGCCGGGGCAGACGGCGTTCACGCGAATATTGTCCACGGCATATTCCTGTGCCGCGGTGCGGGTCAGGCCCATGATGCCGTGGGCGGCGGCACAGTAGGCGGAAAATCCTGGCGCGCCTTTCAAGCCCCAGTTGCCGGCCATGTTTACGATGACGCCTTGTTTTTGCCGCGCCATTTGCGCCAGTTGATATTTCATGCAGCGCCAGGTGCCGGTGAGTTTCATGTCCAGCATCGCCTGCCAGTTGGATTCTCCGATGTCGGCGATGCGCTGGTAAGGCACTTCGCGCCCGGCATTGTTGAAGGCGATGTCCAGGCGACCGTGAGTTGCGACGATTTCCTGGACCAGGGCTTCAATGGAGTGCGCGTCGGTGACATCGGCGCGGAGGAAACTTGCCGTGCCACCGGCGCCGGTTATTTCCCGCACCACATTGTCGCCGGCAGCGGCATTGCGACCGGACAGGATCACCGTAGCGCCGCGCTGAGCTAACAGCATGGCCGTGGCCCGGCCGATACCGCTGGTGCCCCCAACTACCAGGGTGATTTTGTTTTTCAGGCGCGAGTCGGACATTCAGTCTGGCATTCCACTGTCAGAGTTGGTATTTTGCGTTTCACGCTTCACGCTTCACGCATCACGCGACGAAGCCACCGATATATTACTGTATTCTTCCACGCATTCCCGCAGGTACAACCATGGCACGGGCGAAAACGAAATCACATAAGTC
>JAYUHG010000075.1:0-5347 GCA_043767195.1 Gammaproteobacteria bacterium
CCCGCTGTGTGGTGCTGGCGGCCTACATCCCAATCCCGTTGTTCCTGGTGGGCGTCGCACAGTTGTTTCCGGTGCTGTGGCTGAATCTGCTGATTGGCATTCCGGCTGCGGCCTATACGGTCTTTCTGCTTTACCTGGGCATCCCGGTGATGATGGAGATCCCGGTGGAACGAGGGTTCCTGTTTGCCAGCGCGGTGCTGGCGTTTGGCCTGGTGGGCATGGTGGGCGTGTTGGCCGCTACGGTGATCCTCTGGAGCCTGGGGGTCGGCCCGGTGTTCACGAGTTGATATTCTCGATCCTGAGGAATCTGAACCATGTCCAGCGCGGATAACACCTACAACTACAAGGTCGTCCGACAATTCGCGGTCATGACCATCGTCTGGGGCATTGTCGGCATGCTGGTGGGCGTCGTCATCGCGGCGCAACTGGCGTGGCCGGCTCTGAACTTCGATTTGCCGTGGCTGACCTACGGCCGCCTGCGTCCGTTGCATACCAACGCGGTCATTTTCGCCTTCGGCGGTTGCGCGTTATTTGCCACGTCTTATTACGTGGTGCAGCGCACTTGCCATACGCGCCTGTGCGACGACGCCTTCGCTGCATTCACCTTCTGGGGCTGGCAGGCGGTTATAGTTGCCGCGGCTATTACGCTGCCGCTTGGAATCACCACCTCAAAGGAGTACGCGGAACTGGAGTGGCCCATAGATATTTTGATTACGGTGGTCTGGCTGGCGTACGCCTACGTCTTTTTCGGCACCATCCTGCGGCGCAAAGTGCAGCACATCTATGTCGCCAACTGGTTTTACGGCGCATTCATCATCACCGTGGCGTTGCTGCACGTGGTCAACAGCGCCGCACTGCCGGTGAATTTCCTGAAGTCGTATTCGGTTTACGCCGGCGTACAGGATGCCATGGTGCAATGGTGGTACGGCCACAATGCGGTCGGATTCTTTCTGACCGCCGGCTTCCTGGGGATGATGTACTACTTTGTGCCGAAGCAGGCGGAACGACCGGTGTATTCCTACCGGCTGTCCATCGTCCATTTCTGGTCACTGATCTTCGTTTACATCTGGGCCGGTCCCCATCACCTGCATTACACCGCCCTGCCCGACTGGGCACAGTCATTGGGCATGGTCATGTCGCTGATCCTGCTGGCGCCCTCCTGGGGCGGCATGATCAACGGCATCATGACCCTGTCCGGGGCGTGGCAGAAACTGCGCACCGATCCAGTGCTGCGCTTCCTGATCGTTTCGCTGTCGTTCTATGGCATGTCCACGTTTGAAGGGCCAATGATGTCCATCAAGACCGTGAATGCCCTGTCCCACTACACCGACTGGACCATCGGCCATGTGCACTCGGGTGCGCTGGGCTGGGTGGCCATGATCACCATCGGCAGCATGTATTTTCTGCTGCCGCGCCTGTATGGCCGCGAGATATACAGCAAGGCGCTGATCGAAGCGCACTTCTGGCTCTCCACCCTCGGCATCGTGCTCTACATCAGCTCCATGTGGGTCGCCGGCATCATGCAGGGACTCATGTGGCGCGCGGTAAATACCGACGGCACGCTGATCTACAGCTTCGTAGAATCGGTGCAGGCCATGCATCCGTTTTACATCATTCGCCTGCTGGGCGGCGTGTTCTTCCTGACCGGCATGCTGATCATGGCGTACAACTTGTGGAAGACCTGCGTCGGGGCACAACCGGTGACCGCGCTTATCCCCGCCCCCGCTGGTGCGCATTGAGGACCCCGCCATGGCATCCGGTCACGAAAAAGTTGAAACCAACCTGGGCCTGATGGCGGTGCTGATCCTGGTGCTGGTCTCCATCGGCGGACTGGTGCAGATTGTGCCGCTGTTTTTCCAGCATTCCACCACCGAGCCCGTGGCCGGCCTGAAACCCTACTCCGCGCTGGAACTGTCCGGCCGTGATGTCTATATCCGCGAAGGCTGCTACGTCTGCCACTCGCAAATGATCCGCCCGTTCCGCGCCGAGACCGAACGCTACGGCCATTATTCGGTGGCCGGCGAGTTTGTCTATGACCATCCTTTCCAATGGGGATCAAAGCGCACCGGACCCGATCTGGCGCGGGTCGGCGGGCGTTACAGCAATGAATGGCATGTGGCGCACCTGCTAAATCCCCGCGACGTGGTGCCGGAGTCCATCATGCCGGGGTATCCCTGGTTCGCGGAACGGCCAGCGGATCCCGGCGACATCCGTTATCGCATGCAGGTGTTGCGGCGTCTGGGCCTGCCCTACACCGATGCGGAGATTGACGCGGCACCCAAACAACTGGAGGGCAAGACCGAGATGGATGCCATGGTCGCCTACCTGCAAAACCTCGGCACCACCATCAAGACGCGGAGATGACCATGGACATCGGCACCTGGCACGGTCTATGGAGTCTGCTCATTCTGGCGCTGTTCATCGGTATCGTCGCCTATGTGTGGAGTGGGCGGCGCAAAGACTTTTACGAACAAGCCGGACGCATCCCGTTGCATGACGACAGTGACCCTGATGCCCGGGTGGACTGATCCATGAGCGATTTCACCAGCGGTTTCTGGAGCTGGTTCATCATCCTGACGACGCTGTTGTCCATCGCCGGCATCCTGTGGTTGATCCGGTGGATGTCCGGTGATAGCCGGGCCCCGGGCAAGAAAGTGGAGACCATGGGTCACGTCTGGGACGAGAACCTGGAGGAACTGAATAACCCGCTACCGCGTTGGTGGTTGATTATGTTCTACCTGACGCTGATCTTCGGGGGGGTTTATCTGCTGCTCTACCCGGGCCTCGGAACATTCAAGGGACTTTTGGACTGGACCCAGATCGGCGAGTACCAGCAGGAGGTCGCCGCGGCCGAGGTCGAATTCGGGCCGCTGTATGAAAAATACCATGCCACTCCCATTAACGCGCTGGTCAACGACGCCACGGCCGTGCAGATCGGTGAGCGCCTGTTTTCCACATACTGCACCACCTGCCACGGATCGGACGCCCGCGGTGTGCGCGGCTTCCCGAACCTGCGTGATGACGACTGGCTTTATGGCGGCACCGCGGACGACATCGAGCACACCATCTTGAGCGGTCGCAACGGCGTCATGCCCGGCTGGGAACCGATACTCCAGTACGAAGGCGTGTTTCAGACGGCGGAGTATGTACGCAGCCTGAGCGGTCGCGACGTGGACTCCGTGGTCGCCGGCAAGGGCAAGGATATCTTTGGCCAGAACTGCGCGGTGTGCCACGGCGCCGACGGCTCCGGCAATATCCAAATGGGCGCACCCAACCTGACCGACAACATCTGGCTGCATGGTGGCACCCAGAAACGCATTCAGGAAACCATCGCCAAGGGCCGCAACAGCCACATGCCTCCGCACAAGGAATTTCTCGGCGCCGCCAAAGTACACCTGCTGGCGACCTACGTGTTTGGTCTGCGGGTGGATAGGGATATTGGGGAAAGATAGCTATCAGCAACAAGCTACAAGCAACAAGTCACAAGGAGCTATTCGCTGAGCGCCAGGGGCGAGTCACCAGCCACTAGCCACTAGCCACCAATTGGATTTTCCTTTCTCACGGCACGGTGCCCCAGATAGTTCATGAATTCACCCGCAACGATACCTGACAATGGCCAGAACCAGGCCGTGGAACAGGTCCTGTACGAAAAGCGCCTGAAGATCTATCCGCGCGAAGTGCACGGGCTGTTCGCTTACCTGCGTACGACCGGGGTTATCGTGCTGCTCGGGCTGTTCTATGGCATAGCCTGGTTGCAATGGGACGACCGCCAGGCGGTGCTCTGGGATCTGCCGGCGCGGAAATTTTATGTCTGGGGGCTGATCTTCTGGCCGCAGGATTTCATTTACCTTGCCTTCCTGCTGATCATGGCCGGGCTGTCATTGTTCTTTTTCACCGCGCTGGCCGGTCGCGTGTGGTGCGGCTATGCCTGTCCGCAGACCGTATGGACTGAAACCTTTCTGTGGATCGAGCGCCTGGTGGAAGGCAACCGTCCGCAGCAGATGAAGCTGGACCGGGAGCCATGGTCGGCGCACAAGTTGCGCATCAAGGGCAGCAAGCATTGCCTCTGGATTGTCTTCGCTCTCTGGACCGGCTTCACGTTCGTCGGGTATTTCACACCCATCCGCGATCTGGGCGGGCAATTGTTTACGGGGTCAGCCGGACCCTGGGCCACGTTCTGGGTGTTCTTCTACGCCTTTGCCACTTATGGCAACGCCGGTTGGATGCGGGAACAGGTGTGCAAGTACATGTGCCCCTACGCGCGCTTTCAAAGCACCATGTTCGACAAGGACACGCTGGTAGTCTCCTATGATCCCAAACGCGGCGAGCCGCGTGGCGCCCGCAAACGCAGCATTGACCATCACGCCGCCGGGCTCGGGGACTGTATTGATTGTGGCTTCTGTGTGCAGGTGTGTCCTACGGGGATTGATATTCGCAAGGGCCTGCAATACGAATGCATCAGTTGCTCCGCCTGCATTGATGCTTGCGACTCGGTCATGGATACCATGGGCTATCCCAAGGGACTGATCCGCTATACGACGCAACAAGCCCTGGACGGCAAGCAGACACGTATCCTGCGACCGCGCGTGGTAATTTACGCCACACTGCTCATCGGTTTGGGTCTCGGTCTCGCCTGGAGCATCTTGACGCGCATACCGCTGGCGCTGGATGTGATACGGGATCGCAATCAACTCTACCGACAGACCAACGATGGCGAAATTGAAAATGTTTATACATTGAAGGTCATGAACATGGACAACGTGGCCCACAAATACGCCCTATCCGCTCACGGCATTGAAGATCTGGAGCTGTCGCTTGACCACGAGGAAATTGCCGTGGAGCCGGGGGCAGTCCACAACCTGGTGGCGCGCTTGGAGACGGAAGAGGATAAGCTGAGAGCGCGTAGCACAGTCGTATTTTTTACTCTGTCCGCCAACGGCCGGAACGATCTGATGGTAACCGAGGAAGCCCGATTCCTGGGTCCAATGCCTTGACCATCGAACCAACCAGCGCCGTACCACCCTGGTACCAGCAACCATACGTGTGGCTGTTGATCGCCTTTCCGGCCATCGCCGTCATTGCCGGATTAACCACGCTATTCATCGCCGTCACCACCTATGACGGTCTCGTGGTGGACGACTACTACAAGCGCGGCATGGAAATTAATCGTGAATTGGGCCGCGACCACGCTGCCACATCACGCGGCCTCGACGCCACCATAGTGCTGGAGCCGGAGGCGCCGCAATTCCGGGTCCTGCTGAGTGCCGCTTCGGGCGAAGTCGCGCCAGAAATATTGCGTGTGAGCTTCCTGCATCGAACCCGCGCCGGGTTTGATCGGCACATCAAT
>JAYUHG010000076.1:0-2247 GCA_043767195.1 Gammaproteobacteria bacterium
TCATCGGTGGCGGGGTTGAGTTCCTGCTGCACCTCTTCCACGCGACCGGCCACGGCGTCGGGGTGCTGGAAGCGGGCAATATGAAACACCGCCTCGCCCTCATTTACCAGGGGTGTGGTGCTGCGGCCGATGATGATGCCGGAGGCGGTGGCGCGCACTGGTTCCTCATTGGCGCCAAACGGGTCACCGATGACGCCCAGCAGCGTACCTGCTTCCACCTGGGCGCCGAGGCGCTTCAATGTGCGCAGGATGCCGCTTTGGGGCGCCCGCACCCAGGTACTGGAATGGGCCACCAACGGCGCGGCGCTGCTGCGACGCTTGCGGGCGGCGGGGAGCATACCGATTTCACGCATGACGTTAAGCACGCCAGTCACGCCGGCGCGTATGGCTACTTCATCGAAACGCAAAGCTTCTCCGGCCTCGTAGACAATGACATTGGCGCCCATTTTCTCCACTGCTTCGCGCAGTGATCCGACGACAATGCCGGTATTCAAGATCACCGGCAAGGCAAAGGCATGGGCCATGCGTTCAGTTTCCGGATCATCCATGAGCGCACGGATTTGCGGCAGGTTTTCTCGATGAATGGCGCCGGTGTGCAGATCAATACCGTGGCTGCACCGTGCCACCAGGTCGTTGAGAAACAGGTGCGCCATGCGCGCTGCCAATGACCCGGTCTCCGAGCCGGGGAAGGAGCGATTCAAATCACGGCGGTCGGGCAGGTAACGGCTTTTATTCAGGAAACCGTAAATATTGACGATGGGTACCGCCACCAGGGTGCCCTGCAGGCGCGACACCGTCCGTTGGCGCAACACACGACGGATGATCTCCACGCCATTGATTTCATCGCCATGGATGGCCGCGGACAGAAACAATACCGGACCTTCGCGTTTGCCATGCACCACCTGCACCGGCAGGGTCACGCCGGTGTGGGTGTAGAGATCGGGGACATCCAGGCTGACGGCCTGCCGTTCTCCGGCCTTGACCGTGACGCCGGCGATGCGAAATCCGGCGCGCATGTCACCCGCCGCCGCGGGTGCGCACCCGACCGTGGCGCGCGGTCTTTTCGATGAACTGGATGATCTTGTCGGCGATGTCCTTGCCGGTGGCGCGCTCAATGCCGCCCAATCCCGGCGAGGAATTCACTTCCAGCACCATGGGTCCCTGATCGGATCGCAGGATGTCCACACCGGCTACATTCAAACCGATGGTGGCGGCGGCGCGTACAGCGGTGGCCCGTTCTTGCGGTGTAATGCGCACCACACTGGCCTTGCCGCCGCGATGCAGATTGGATCGGAATTCCCCATCTCGCGCCTGACGCTGCATGGCCGCTACGACCCGGTTGCCCACCACGAAACAGCGAATGTCAGCACCATTGGCCTCGCGGATATATTGCTGCACCAACACACTGGCCTTCATGCCAAGGAAGGATTCGATCATATTTTCGGCAGCACGGCGCGAATCGGCGAGCATCACGCCGATGCCCTGGGTCCCTTGCAGGAGTTTGATCACCAGCGGCGCGCCACCCACCATATCAATCAGATCATTGATGTCGTCAGGCTGGTGGGCGAAGCCGGTGATGGGCAGGCCGATGCCGCGCCGGGACAATAATTGCAAGGCGCGCAGTTTGTCCCGCGCCCGGCTGATGGCTACGGATTCATTCAGCGGGTAGACGCCCATCATTTCAAATTGGCGCAGCACTGCGGTGCCGTAGACGGTGACCGAGGCGCCGATACGGGGGATGACGGCATCAAAGCCTTCCAGTTCACGCCCCTTGTAATGGATGGTGGGGTGATGGGAGCTGATATTCATATAACAGCGCAGCACGTCCAGCACATGAACCTTATGGCCGCGTTCTATGGCTGCTTCCACCAAACGGCGAGTGGAATACAGGCGCGGGTTGCGTGACAGGATCCCGATCTTCATTTCTTGCGATAGACTCGGGCCAGACGCCGGCCGAGAAGGTAAGACGATCCAGGGTTCACGGCAAAGCCACCGGCCACCAACGCCGCCCGGCCCAATAACATGCGGAACATCATATCGTCGCGGCTGGTGAGGGTGACTTCAATTTCCCATTCCCGTTTAGCGGCGCGCACGGACGTCAGAATCACCGGTCTCTCCTCGGTATGACCACCGGAGTCCCGCACCAGGCGCCGTTCCACAACTGGCGCCTCGCACTCCACCTGCAGGTCCAGGCGGCGCAATGGGTGGATCCAGAAACGCACATATTCCTCTCCCATTTTGTCAAAG
>JAYUHG010000077.1:0-5337 GCA_043767195.1 Gammaproteobacteria bacterium
TTCTGAAAATTTTACTCCTGAGTGCGGCATTGTCCGGCTTGGCGGCGCCCACGCGACTCCTGGCCACGGACTTGATGGAGGCGTTCGCGCTGGCCGCGGAATCCGATCCGGAATTCCGGCGTGTGGCAGCCGCGAAACGCGCCATCATGGAACAGAGGCCGCAGGCCATTTCCCAACTGCTGCCGTCAATCCAGGGCCGCGGCACCAGCTATTTCAATGATCAGCAAATCAAGCTGGAGCGGGACCTGGTCGGACGGGATGGCGACGTGGCATTCAACAGCCATGGCTATTCCATTGACCTGACGCAACCGCTGTTCCGCGTAGACCGTTTTCTGCGCCTGTGGCAAGCCAACAGCCGCATCAGCCAGGCAGAGGCGGAGTACACCTCGGCCCAGCAGGACCTGATGTTGCGTTTGGCTGAACGTTATTTCACGGTACTGGCCAACCTGGACAATCTGTCGTTCGCGCGCGCGGAAAAGAAATCCCTGAGTCGGCAACTGGAACAGGCCCAACAACGCTTCGATGTGGGGCTGACCGCCATCACTGACGTGCAGGAAGCACAGGCCGGTCATGACCGGGCCGTGGCACAGGAAATTGCCGCCGAGAATAACGTCAACAATGCACGCGAAGCACTACGCGAGATCATTGGCGCCTATCCGGAGGCTCTCGCCGTCCTGGGCGACGCCATGCCATTGATTGAGCCGGACCCCAACGATATTGAAACCTGGACTGAAACCGCCCTGGCCCAGAATCTGCAGGTGATCTCGGCGCAATACGCCGTGGATGCAACGCGCACGGAACTCAAGGTGCAATATGCCGGACACCTGCCCACTCTGGACGCCGTGGCGCGCTACGGCTATGACAAGTCCGGCGGGCGCTTCGGTTCCACCCAGGTCAAATCCGATGTGGTCGGTCTGGAATTGAATGTTCCGCTGTTTCAGGGGGGCTTCACCACCTCCCGCGGTCGGGAGGCCCGTGCCCGCCTGGACGAGAGTCTGGAGCGGCTGGAGTTCGCGCGTCGTGGCGCCCAGCGCCAGACCCGCGAATCCTATCTGGGTGTGATCTCCGGGATCAGCCAAGTGGCGGCATTCAAACAGGCACTGCTCTCCAGCGAAACGGCATTACAGGCCACG
Organism: Gammaproteobacteria bacterium; assembly: GCA_043767195.1. GTDB lineage: Bacteria > Pseudomonadota > Gammaproteobacteria > Eutrophobiales > Eutrophobiaceae > 2-02-FULL-61-13. The sequence continues at coordinate 1,134 of JAYUHG010000077.1, forward strand.
GAAGCGGGCTTCACCGTTGGAACCCGCACCGCAGTGGATGTCATTGACGCGGAACGGGGCCGTTCCGAGGCCAAACGCGACCTGGCCCGCGCCCGCTATGACTACATTCTCAGCAGCCTGACGCTGAAACAGGCCGCAGGCACGCTGACCGATGCTGATCTGCAACTCATCAATCAATGGTTGACGAATTAGCGGCGGCAATCACTTGAAAAGTGCCAACTTTGCCGCGATTGCATCGCTGACCGGTTCGGCACTGATCATCATTGATGTGCAAACACAGCTGACCGAGGCCATGCCAATGAAAGTATTGGCGCGCTTACAGCGCAATATCGGTCTGTTGCTCCGCGCCGCTCGGGCGTTATCCGTGCCGGTGCTTGCCTGTGAGCGGGATCCGCAAGAGATGGGGGAACTGGAGCCGGAAATTGTGAAACTCCTGCCTCCGGATTCGCGTCGTTACCGCAAGAGCGCTTTTTCCCTGGCTCACGAGGAAAAGTTCAAGACCGATCTGGCGACCAGTGGCAGACGCCAGGTGGTGCTCTGTGGCATGGAAGCCCACATTTGCGTCCTGCAAACCGCCCTGGATCTGGTGCGCGCCGGCTACGAAACATTTCTGGTCTCGGATGCGGTGTGCTCACGCCAGCGGGAAAGCTATGAAATCGCACTGGCCCGTCTGCGCGATGGCGGAGTCATCATTACCGATGCGGAAGCTGTATTGTATGAATGGCTGGGCGATGCCAGGCATCCGCAATATAAGTCGCTGGTATCCCTGGTCCGTTAGCTGCTTTCTCTAAGTACACCCTGCACTGCGGGAAGCTCTGATGTTAATCAGAGCTTCCCTAATTAATTGCGGCTCCGGGATTTGAGCCGTCGCGCCGTCTGCAGCTTCTTGTCCTTGACCCGGGACTCCCTTGCCATGGCGGCCTTGTAACGCAGCATTCGGCGCAGCAACTCCGGCCGGCTGGTGGCGAGGATTTGCACCGCCAGCAACCCCGCATTCCGGCCCCCACCCACCGCCACCGATGCCACCGGAATGCCGCCCGGCATCTGCACTATGGACAGCAACGAATCGAGTCCTTTGAGGCTCTTGCTTTCCACCGGCACACCAATCACCGGCAGTGGCGTGTGACTGGCTACCATTCCCGGTAAATGCGCGGCGCCGCCGGCCCCTGCGATGATCACCTGCAGGCCACGACGCACCGCGGACTTTCCATAGCGGGCCATGTCGTCCGGCGTTCGATGGGCCGACACCACCCGCACTTCGCAGGGAACACCAAACTCGGCGCAAATCTGAAAGGCAGCCTCCAATGTCGGCCAGTCTGAATCACTGCCCATGATTATTCCCACCAACGGTGTGCGCTTTTTCATGACGACTCTCCAAAAGAAATCAATCTTGCTCCGGCCTCGGCGCGCAATACCGCCTGACTCACATCCGCGCCCAGGGCACTCACATGACCGAGCTTGCGCCCTTTACCAGCCAGCGCCTTGCCATAAACATGCACATGCACACCGGGCAGCGCCAGCGCATGCTCCAATCCGGTGGGCCAGCCTGAGCCCGAACCGACCCCAAGCAGATTCACCATGGCGGCGGCGGGCGCGATCATGCGCGTTGAACCCAATGGCCAGCCCAACACGGCGCGCACATGATTCTCGAACTGCGAACACTCACAGGCCTCAATGGTGTAGTGCCCGGAATTGTGTACGCGCGGCGCCAGTTCATTGATCAATACGCTGCCGTCCGCCAACAAAAACATCTCGACGCCGAAACTCCCCAGACCACCCACCGCGGCCACGGCGCGATTCGCCAAATCCGCCGCCCGTGCGCTGACTTCCGGCGCCACTGGCGCCGGCGCCATGACTATGTGGCAAATATGATCCCGTTGTACGGACTCCACAACCGGGTACACCGCGGAGGCACCATCCTGGGCGCGGGTAATGATCACCGCCAGTTCTTTCACGAATGGGCAGAATGCCTCAACGAACAACTCCGCGCTTCCGGCGCCCAGATGCTTCCATCCAGTCCCGACATCCGCTCCTGATCGCACGGTAAAATTACCTTTACCGTCGTAGCCATTGCGCCGGGTCTTCAATACCACGGGCCAGCCCAATTCCCGGCCTGCGTTAAGGATGTCTTCCTCTGTCACGACTTTACGAAATACTGGCAGCGGCAAGCCGGCCCCCGCCAGCGTGGTCTTCTGTACAAACTTGTCCTGAGTCAGGGCAATACTTTGAGCGGTAGGCAATAGCCGCGCGCCCGACGCCTCCAGCACCCGAAGGGCGCCCGCGTCCACAAATTCATTTTCCAGGGTGATCACATCGGACTGGGCCGCCAATTGCAGCAATACATTGGGATCGTTCCAGTCGCCGACAATGGAATGCAGCGCCAGCGTCGCCGCCGGGCTGGCCTGACTGCGCTCCAGCACCACCACGTCACAGCCCAGTTGCAGGCCGGCCAGTGCCGTCATCTTGGCCAGTTGGCCGCCGCCGATGATGCCAATGCGCGGGTGCAGTTTTTCCCGCGCCGGATATACGCCGTGAGATGGAGCATCCTGCCGTTGTTGGTTCATGACTTCTGCCATTTGTCTGGTCCCACCAAAATGTATCGAAACAAGCGCCACATCAGATTGCGCAATTGACGGCAGTGGCGCGCTTCCGTCATATTCCAGCCATGACCGCCGACGCCAGCCATGCCCCGATTACCGCTGTCATTCTAGCCGGGGGCGAAGCCCGGCGCATGGGTGGTCGTGATAAAGGCTTGGTGGAAGTGGACGGGCGCCCGATGATCGAGTATGTGCTGAAGGCCCTGCGGCCCCAGGTACAAGCATTGTTGATCAACGCCAACCGCAATCACGAAAGCTATGCCCGCTTTGGTGTGCCGGTCATTGCCGATACGCCGCCAGGATTTAATGGCCCCCTGGCCGGCATGGCCAGCGGTATGCGCTCGGCACAAACGCCGCTGCTGGTGACGGTTCCCTGTGATTCGCCGTTTGTACCGCCGGATCTGGTGCGGCGACTGGCCGAAGCCATGCAAAAATCCAACGCGGAAATTGCCGTGGCCCATAATGGCGAACGCATGCAGCCGGTATTCTCGCTGCTGGATACCCGATTGCTGAATTCCCTGGAGGCTTTTCTTGGGCGCGGTGAACGCAAAATTGATCTTTGGTTTGGGGAACAACGCACCACCGTGGTGGATTTCAGTGACCGCCCGGAAACCTTTATCAACGTGAATACACCTGAGGAAGTAACGCGCACGGAAGCCATGATGCGCGCCGGGCAATTAAATGAAACTTGATATTCCGGTGGTGGGATTTGCCGCCTATAGCGGCACCGGCAAGACCACATTGCTGGTCAATTTGTTGCGTCTGTTCACGGCCCGAGGTTTGCGCGTGGGAATCGTGAAGCACGCCCATCACACTTTCGAAATTGATTATCCGGGCAAAGATAGCTACCAGTTGCGCCAGGCCGGGGCCAGTCAGGTACTGGTGGGATCCCAGTTGCGCTGGGCGCTGATGGCGGAAATGGTGGAGCCACCAGTAAATACCCTGGCGTTTTATCTGCAGCGCCTGGATCACTCGGCATTGGACCTGGTGCTGGTGGAGGGCTTCAAACCCGAATCCATTCCCAAGATCGAGCTGCACCGCGCCAGCCTCGGTAAGCCACTGCTGTTTCCCGAAGACAAGGACATCATCGCCGTGGCCACCGACACGCCACTGGCGCAACCGCCCGGGATCCCGGTGCTGGACCTGAACGCACCTCAGGCCATTGCCGACTTCATCATTGACCGGTTCAAACCCACTGGCCAAACTGGCCGCTGAGACTCATGTGACCGCCATGGCCAAGACCGACATCCCCATTGATCCCAGTTGCATGGACGATTTCGATCCGAATTCCCTGGCGGTGGACACCGCCATGGCCCGGATCCTGGCCGTGCTGCAACCGGTGACCGGTTCGGAATCAGTGCCCATCCGCACGGCCCTGGGCCGGGTGCTGTTTGCTGATGTGCTGTCCAATATTAATGTACCCGGCGGCACCAATAGCGCCATGGATGGCTATGCCGTCAATGGCGAGAGCCTGCCCACATCGGGAACGCGGGAACTGACCGTGATCGGCACATCCTGGGCCGGGAAACCTTTCACCGGGAAAGTCATTCCAGGTCAGGCCGTGCGCATTATGACCGGCGGTATTCTCCCGGATGGCACCGATACCG
>JAYUHG010000078.1:0-5330 GCA_043767195.1 Gammaproteobacteria bacterium
ACTCACGTGAAGACTACACAGTCCCCCTTCCGGTATTTCTTGTCCTTGCTCGCCCTCGCTGTGTCAGCGGCAACTCCGGCTCAGGAGGCGCTGGATCGCCTCGATGAAGCCCTGTTCATTGAAAGCGCGGATGGCAACTTCCGCACCGACCTCAGTGGGCTGTGGGATGTGGAAGCCTATTACATTGATCAGCGGCCCCCGGCGATTCTGGTCAGCGACGACGACGTGCTGTTCAACCCGCGGCTGGCTTTGTTCCTGGATACCACGCTTGGGCGGCATTTCTACAGTCTGGTGCAGGCGCGCATTGATCGCGGGTTTGATCCGGGCGTAGCCGGCAATCTGGATGCGCGCTTTGATGAATATCTGCTGCGCTATACGCCCTTCGACGATGGGCGCATTCAATTGCAAGTGGGGAAATTCGCCGCGGTGGTGGGCAACTGGGTGCAACGCCACGACTCCTGGCGCAATGCGTTGATAAACGCGCCACTGCCCTATGAAAACATTACCACGGTTTCCGATCACGTCGCGCCGGCCGGACCCGCCGGGTTGGTGGGACGCCGTGATCGGGATGATGTGAAACTGACCTGGCTACCAATTATCTGGGGGCCAGCTTACACCTCGGGCTTCTCGGCCTCGGGTGTGCTGCAAAAATTTGAATATGCGCTGGAATTCAAGAACGCCTCCATCTCGTCGCGCCCGTACGTCTGGGATGCTGCCCTTCGCGGTTTCGATGACCCCACCTGGAGCGGGCGCATCGGTTATCGCCCCAATGCCGCCTGGCGCCTGGGCGCTTCATTCAGCACTGGCCCGTATCTGATTGACGAGGCACGACCAACCCTGGCACCCGGCCAATCCCTGGACGACTTTGACCAGACCACGCTGGCATTCGATGCTGCTTGGTCCGCCCGCCACTGGGAGGTCTGGGCGGAAGTATTCCTATCCCGATTTGAGATTCCGAACGCCGGCAATGCCAATACTCTGGCCTACTATGTTGAGGCGAAATATGGCTTGAGCGCGAAGTGGAATCTGGCGGCGCGCTGGAATCATCAGTTATTCGACAACATGACCAATCCTCTGGGTGGACAAAGCCACTGGGATCGCAATACCTGGCGCACCGATACTGCCATCGGTTATCAATTCAATCGTCACTGGCAGGCGCGGCTGCAATACAGTTATACGCACAAGGATGGGCCGTTGCAGCAGGGCGAACAAATGCTGGCGGCGCAATTGACGCTTAAATTCTGACCGGCTCCCCGGCCTTGCCGATGAGCCAGGACGGCAGTGGCAACACACTCAAGACCGCCATGATCACCGTGGCCATATAGGGTAACGATTGTATGCACAGCACCGCGACCCAAAGGCTGGTGTCCGGACTTTCAAATGGCATGTTGGTTTCCAGATAACGCGCCGCCACCAACAGGCCAGACATTAAAAAGAACTCATCACGAGCGGCATACAGCGCCTTCCAGAAATTCCCGGTGCGACCGCCTTTCGGTGTGCGAAAGAAAGGTTCACTGGAAGTGGCGATGCCGCGCAATACTGCGAGCCCGATAGTGTGGGACAGCGACAGACCGGCGATGCCCGCCCCCAGGGTCTGCATGGCGTTGGCGCCGACGTGAGTCATGTAAAGGTGTACCAGCTTGGTCACTTTGAACAGGAACAGGAATAACGGCAGAGCCGAGAACGCCATCACCGGCGCTTCCATGTCGTTGGGATACAGAATCATGGCTGCCGACCATGCCAAGGCACCGAGGGTGAACAGCACATTGATGCCATCGGCCAGCCACGACAGCCAACCGGCGAGAAAGTGATAGCGCTGGCCAAAAGAAAGTTTTGTGCGCCAACCGAACAATAACGCCGGCGTGTGACGCTTGAGGATCTGCACTGCTCCATAGGCCCAGCGATAGCGCTGCTTCTTGAAATCCAGAAACGTATCCGGCATCAGTCCCTTCCCGTAACCGCGCGGCACATAATCCGCCTCCAGTCCGGCGGCGAAAATGCGCAGACCCAGCTCCGCATCCTCGGTGATGCACCATTCGCTCCAGCCTTGCATCTCTTCCAACACCTTGCGCCGCACCAGGGTCATGGTGCCGTGCTGGATGATGGCGTTGCGTTCATTGCGCGTGATCATGCCGATGTAAAAGAAGCCGCGATATTCCGCGTAACACATGGCCTTGAAAGCATTGCTTCCAGAATCACGATAATCCTGGGGCGCCTGCACAATGGCCACATTGGAATCATCAAAGCGACCGATAAGATCATTGAGCCAGTTGCATTCCACCAAATAGTCCGCATCAATGACAGCGATAATCTCCGCATCGTCCGCCGTTTGGCGCAAGGCAAAGTTAAGTGCGCCGGCCTTAAATCCGGACAACGGCGCCACATGGAAAAAGCGAAAGTGCGGACCCAACTGTGCGCAACAGGCCTCCACCGGGCGCCATACCGCTTCATCCGGTGTGTTGTTATCCACGACGATGACTTCAAAATCCGGATAATTGAGCCGTGACAAAGCTTTCAGCGTTTCGATCACCAGGTCCGGCGGTTCGTTGTAGGCCGGCACATGAATGGAGACTTTCGGCAAGTGCTGCAACGGAACCTCGGGCGCGATGGTGGTGCGACGCCGCAGCCACACCCAATGAGTCTCGGCCCATTCGTGGGCCTCGGCGAATAGCACTGCGATGACACCCAGCATGCTCAGTACCAGGAACGCGCCCACCACCATGCTGGTGGTGGTCATGTATTGGTCCAGATAGTCGTAGATCACCCAAACCGAAATCGTGGCGGCGCCATACACCACGCCCCCCAACAGCACATGGCCGCCGGGTTTCATCTGCCGGTTGGTGACATACAGAATGATCAACACCACCAGCCCCATGGCCACGGACAGGCCGGCCAGATTTTGCCACTCCGGCACCCGGATCAGCGGTTCGCGCCGGGGAAACTTCGGCTTGCGTTCCACATCATAGATGCCCCAATAGGCGCCGACGGCGCCTTCGCCCTCGGCTTTCCACGGTTGATCGAAGGCTTCCATGAGGTAATAGATGTAGCCCTCGCTTTTCGCATAACGCAGGAAGCGGCGCAGAAACATCGCCTCATTAAACTCGGAGGCCACCGCCTGGCCGCGGGTGCGGCCATTGCTGGGCCAGCCTACTTCGGCGATGACGATGGGTTTGTCCGGATAGCGCCCAGCCAGCATTTCCATGCGTTCGGCCAGGAACATGACGGCATCGTCTGCGGAGATCCCTTCCCAAAAGGGCAATATGTGTACCGCGAGGTAATCCACGTGCTCAACCAGTTCCGGATGCCGCAGCCAGGTGTCCCAGGTTTCCGCCGTGCTCACCGGGCGCGTGACTTCCTTTTGCACATGATCCAGGTAATAGATGAGTTGCGTCGGTGTCAGGTCCCGGCGCAGTAGCGTTTCGTTGCCGACCACCACGCGCACCACATTGCGCTGGTTGGCCAGTACGATAAGCCCTTTGATTTCGTTGTCGTTGTTATAGATACGTGTATCCAGCCACGCGCCCAACATGACATTAAGCTCCCGCTCCGCCGCCAGGCGCGGCACTTCCGCAAACGGGCCTTCAACCGTGTAGGTACGGATCGCATGGGCCTTGCCTTTCAATAAATCCAAATCGCTTGCGATCTGCTCGACCGTCGGAAGATCGCCCTGGGTTGGATCCTGATGGGCACGGAACGGTGACACGGCGACACCCTGGATGACCTTCGGCCATTTAGGTTCGCGGTTGGGCTGATTCAGCAATGCCCACAGGCCCAACGTCGCCAGGGTGCAGGCCATAAGCACAATGGCCGAAGTAAGGGCGGAGAATTTCAAGGGGAGTTACTACGATTACTCTGGAGCTGGTTGCGCATTATACCTGACGGAACCCTCGGGCTGAGCGCCCTACTCCGCTATCCCGCTTACCCCACTCTGTCATCCCGAGCGCCGCGAGGGATCTTGCCTTTCCCGGCCACTGGGATCCCCCGCTACGCCTGGGATGACCAGATCAATCCGCCATCCGTTCCGACACATAGCGCCTGATATCCAGGCTCAAATCCTCCATGGGCGCGTAATACCCATGCTCGAACACCTGGGAATGCATGCCGCGCTGCACACGCTCGCAAATATCCCAGTCCTGGCGGTTGGTGATATCCCAGAACTGCACCACATCAGCCGCATCAAAGTCCGCCTTCCCAATCTCATCCGGATGAAACAGCAACTCGCACACTATTAATGTCCGCTCTGGCCCCTGGGGCCAGAGCCGGAATGCCGCGGCATGTTCCCGGGACAGACTCAACATCAGATTCGGATACACCAGCTCGCCTTTGTGCTTGATGCGCTCCGCTTCGTTCAAGCGCGGGAACGACGCACGCTTCGAGATCCCGGTCATGGAATAGGTATCCGCCCCGGGGCGATGCGGCACACCGTTATCCCAATCCAACCCCGCCCCGCCCTGCAGCCGAAATGCCGGCACTACCTCGCACAACTCCGGATGCACCGGACCACAGTGGTAACACTCGTTATAGTTTTCCAGGATCACTTTCCAGTTGGCGCCCACGTCATAGGTGAGGGAATGTCCGACGCGCAACTCGTCCAAGCCATAGCGCGCGATGCGCTCCGGGATCGGACCCAACTGCTGGGCCAAAGTATGCCCGCCGGCGCGGCGATGAAAATCCAGATTCAGAAAATAAAATCCGCCCCATTCCTCAATGCCCACGGGATGCAATGCCAGTTGTGCCTTGCAGTTAGTCAGCTTTTCATCCAGCCAGGGCGCCGCCCGCAGCGCGCCATCCAGCTCATAGGTCCAGGAGTGATAGGGACAACGAATGGAGCCGGGGAAATGACCCCGGCAGCGGATCTCGGTTGCGGCAGCGGGATCGGCATCGGACACAAGCTCCGTGCCCCGATGCCGGCACACATTATATAGAGCGCGCAATTGCCCACCCCGGTCACGGGTGACAATGACCTTCTCCCCCGCCAACTGGTGCAACCGGTAATCTCCGATCCCCGCCAGATCAGCAGACCGCCCGGCGCAGAACCATTCGCGCCGGAAGATCTTCGCGCACTCGGTGTCGAAGGCCGCGGCGTCCAGGTACGCGCCGCGCGGGAGCGTGGGTTCGAGGGGGATCTTTGGCGTGGTCATGGACGTTGTGGCCAAGGCATTTTCGGCGACATGATACGCGAAGCTGGATACCAACTTGCTGTTGCCCAACACTCCCCGAACTTCGCATTATCCTCAAACCACTGGATCGATCGCCGCGGCGTCCAGGTGCGCAGACCCCGACAGCGTGGGTTCAAGGGGAATAACGGGGAGCTCATTGCACACCCCTGG
>JAYUHG010000079.1:0-2237 GCA_043767195.1 Gammaproteobacteria bacterium
CCCCGGCACGATCTCCAACACCCGGTCAATCATCAGAAACGGGTAACGGTGCGGAAGGATCGTTTGAATTTGATTTACGTCCATAGCCTTGAGTTCCTCGTGGTACAAACTACCAAAGCCGTCCCGAACCCTCAGTCACCGGCGTCCAGTTGCTTGCGTACCTGGGCCAACGCCTGCTCCAGGTCCCGCACTTGCCGTGCCAATTCATCCAAATGCTTCAAGCGCACCATATTCTTGCGCCAGATCAGATTTTCCATGATCGGCATGGCACCGGAATAAGTGCCCGCCTGCTTGACTGAATTCGGCACGCCGGACAACCCGGTGATGATTACATCATCGGCAATTTCGATATGACCCGCGATGGCGGATGCTCCGCCGATCATGCAACGCTTGCCAATCGTGACGCTGCCGGCTATCACGGCACATCCGGCAATCGCTGTGTGTGCGCCGATGCGGGTATTATGGCCTATCTGTACCAGGTTATCGATCTTCACTCCGTCTTCGATCACCGTATCTTCCAGCGCACCACGGTCAATGGCGGTATTGGCGCCAATCTCAACATCGTTGCCGATAACCACGCGGCCAAGTTGCGGAACTTTGAGCCAGATGCCGCCGTCGTTAGCCAGCCCGAAGCCATCTGCTCCGATTACCGTTCCCGGGTGCAGTATCACCCGCTCTCCCACCACGACACCATGACAGAGGGTCACATTGGCCACCAGCCGGGATGCGCGTCCAATCTCTACATCATCTCCGATGACGCATCCCGGACCGATGCATACACCATCGGCAATGCGCACCCGCTGGCCAATGACGGCCCGTGGACCGACCCAGGCACTGGGTGCCACCTGCGCGGATGCATGGACAGTGGCATCGGCATCCACTCCCGCGGAAAATCCGGGCGCTGGATGCAGAAGTTGCGCCGCCTTGACGTAGGCAACGTAAGGGTTATTCGTAACCAGGCAGTTGGTGGGGCAATGCGGCTGATCAGCCGCGGTCAGGATTACGGCAGATGCCCGGGTCCCCGGCAACAGGCGGGAAAGACGGGAGTCCCCAAGAAAAGTGATTTGCCCGCTTGCGGCCCGCGCCAACGCGGCGACTGACACAATTCGGCAAGCCGGATCCCCGTGCAATTCGGCGCCAATGGCGTCGGCAATTTCTCTCAGGGTATAAGGCATGCTTCAATCAGCCAAAATTACGGGAAGAAATACGTCCCAGACAGCAAATAAACCTGCGCCGGGATCAAACGTGCAACGCTGAAGGAACCCCCAAATCGTCCAATTCATGGGCGACTCGGGGTGCGCGCCGTAAATACAGTGCGCGCCGTTCCAACCGTTACGAAATTACTGCTTTGGTTTTGCGGGAGCGGGAGCTGGTGCCGGCGCAGCCGCCGTCGCCGGACGCTTCTTCAGGGCATCCACAACCAGCGCGGTGATATCAACCTTCGGGCTGGCGTAGATCACGCCCTCAGTCAGGACCACATCAAAGCCATTTTGCTTGGACACCGACTGGATAGCCTCGATGATCTCCTTCTGGATCTTGGCCATTTCCTCGTTACGGCGGAAAGTCAGATCCTCGCGGAATTCATCCTGGCTGCGCTTTAGTTCGCGCCGATCATTTATAATGTCGCGCTCCAGATTGCGCCGTTCGGTTTCGCTCATGATGGCCGCATCTTTGGCGAGCCGATCTTCCATGTCCTTGAGCTTCTTCTGCGCGGCGACCAGTTCCCGATCCTTGGGCGCGAATTCCTTCTCCATCTGCGCACGCATGCTTTCCGCCTGCGGCGACTGTTCCAGCAAGCGGATGGTATTCACGGCGCCAATCTTGTAGTCCTCGGCGCGCGCAGGTTGTGTGACCAGCACCATGGCGCCGGCGATTATTAATGCACATGTGATAGAACGTTTCAAAGCGCTACTCCCTCAAGCAAGTTTAAAAGTTGGTGCCAAACGTAAACTGGAAAGGCTGTGTCTGATCACCTTTCTTGTCCCCAAACGGGGCGGCAATGCTCACGCTAATCAGTCCGAATGGCGATACCCAGATCCCGCTCAGACCAACGGAATAGCGCAAACCACTGATATCAAACTCGGAACCCTCGCACTGCGCGATGGCCGCAGCATCACTGAAAATATCACGATAATCATGACAGTCGCTGATGAAAACATTACCTGCGTCCACAAACACGGCCAGGCGCACCGAATCCAGATCTTTCAGGAACGGCACCGGTATAATGACTTCCGCCC
>JAYUHG010000080.1:0-5305 GCA_043767195.1 Gammaproteobacteria bacterium
GGCAGAATCAACGCGCAGGCCTCGCTGATGCGCAGCCGCTCCCGGGCCGGGATGCCGCGCTGCTCCAGTTGCATTAGTTCTTCCAGCAGCGCCGACGGACTCACCACCACGCCATTACCCAGCAGACACATGACACGCTCACGCAGGATGCCGGAGGGGATCAGGCGCAATACCGTCTTTACCCCTTCAATCACTACCGTGTGGCCGGCATTGTGTCCGCCCTGAAAGCGGGCAACAGCGGCGGCCTGCTCCGTGAGCAGATCCACAATCTTGCCTTTGCCTTCATCGCCCCACTGGGTGCCGATGATAATGACGTTCTTGCCCATGGCTGCCTCGTTAGCGATTCAGGATCGGTTTCACGACCCAGCGTCCGCGTTCCAATATGATTTCACGATCACAGCCCATGGCGGCGGCATCGCCGTTTTGGCCCGGCAACTGCGCAACAACCTTTTCTCCACTGGAGCGCAGGGTGTCCACCAGTTCCTGCAACGCCGGCAGTTCCGACGCCGGGGCGAAAATCGCCGCCGACTTTTGCGCGCGCTGGTTGCCCAGGGCGAACAGACGTTTCACATCAGCGCTGAAACCCGTAGCCGGGCGTTCACGCCCGAAGGCCGCGCCGATGGCGTCATAGCGTCCGCCATAGGCAATGCCATTGCCCGCTTCCGGCACAAAGCAAGTGAACATCATACCGGTGTGATAGTGATAGCCACGCAACTCGGCCAGATCAAAGAACAGTGGCGCATCTTTAACCTGCCGCGTCACCAATGCGGCGATGCGCTCAAGATTGTCTATGCAGGTCATGGCCTGCGGTCCAAGGGCCTGGAGTTGTGAGCGCGCCTGCCCGAGGACCTCGGGTCCGCCGTGCAATTCCACCAGCGCTTTCATGGGTTGCGCCAAGTTGGCTGGCACCGACCACTGCGCCGCGCAGGCGTCAATCTCCGCCGTGGCCTTGCGTTGCAAGGCGTCGAATAATTGCGCCTCACGGGCCGCATCCACATTCAACTGCCCAACCAGACTGCGATAGATCCCCACATGTCCCAGATCCAAATGGAGGTTATGAACGCCGGCAAGCTGCAACACGCGCAGACACAAAGCGATGATCTCGGCATCACTTTCCGGTCCGCCGTGCCCGTACAACTCAGCACCCAATTGCAAAGGTACGCGGCTGCCGCCTGGTCCCGTCGGCAACGTCTGCAATACCGGACCCAGATAGCACAGGCGCGTCGGCACATCGCGGCGCAAATAGTGCGCATCAATGCGCGCCACCTGGGGTGTCATGTCGGCGCGGATGCCGAGCAGCCGGCCACTCATCTGATCAGTGACCTTGAAGGTCTGCAAATCCAAATCTTCGCTGCTGCCACTGAGCAGGGCATCAATGAATTCTGCCAGGGGCGGCATGGCCAGTTCATAACCCCAGGCCGCCAACAAATCCAGCAGTTCGCGGCACAATTGTTCCAGGCGCGCGGCATCGGGAGGCAGCACCTCCTCGATACCTTCCGGCAGCAACCAGTGTTTATTCTTGACCATGATTTAACGGGCGATATAAAGGATTAGCAGGCCCAGGCACATGCTGGATAAACCGATAAACCGCAACGTGGCCGGATCCAATTGTGACGCAGCGGCAAACAGGCGCTTGGCCGAGTCCGGGCGCAGGAACGGCAGAATACCCTCAATAATGAGGACCAGACCGAGCGCAGCAAACAGATCCGTCCACACAAGGCATCTACTCCGCTGCGGGCGGCGATGGACCGGCCCAGACCGACTATCGGCCCCTGGGGTTGCCGAAATATTTGAAGAAATCCGAATCAGGCTTCAAGACCAGAATATCCCGACCGGAACTGAATGTAGCCTGATAGGCGCCGAGGCGGCGATAGAAACCGTAAAACTCCTCGTTCTTGCCGAAGGCCGAGGCATAGATCTCAGTGGCCTGGGCATCGCCCTCGCCACGGATGGTTTCCGCGTCCCGATACGCCCCGGCGAGAATCACCTGGCGTTCACGATCCGCGTTGGCCTGAATGCGCTCCGCTGCTTCTTCTCCACGGGCGCGAAAGTCCTTGGCCACACGCAGGCGCTCGGCGCGCATGCGATCATAAACTGAACTGCTGACCTCTTCCGGCAGATCAATCCGCTTCAGGCGCACGTCTACAATCTTGATGCCCAATTCTGCTTCCAGTTGCGAAGTAGCGGCAGTGACAATATCCAGGATCTCGCCCCGAGCGCCGACCACCACTTCCTGCACCGTGCGCCGACCGAACTCATCGCGCAGGGCGCTGTTGATGCGCTGCCCGAGCAGGCCGTTGGCATACTCCACATCGCCACCGCGAGTACTGGTATAGAACGTCTCCACGTTGGATATGCGCCACTTACCGTAGTAATCAACAATGACGTTTTTCTTTTCCGCGGTCAGGAATGGCTGCGGCGGCTGTTCCAGATTCAGCAGACGCAGCGGGAAGCGCTTCACGGTATTGACCAGTGGAATCATGAGGTGCAAACCGGGCTCGTTGTCCACCCGCTTCACTTCGCGGAACTGGAACACAATGGCCTGCTCCCATTGCTGCACACGAAACACGGATAACGACATGAGCACAACAAGTGCAAGGATAGGTAAAAGTATGCGGGCGGGTATCATGAGTTATCTCGCCGGGCGCGCGCGCGCCGCTGCCGCATTGATGTTTTCCAGCTCGGACGCGGCATTACGGGCCGCACCCGGGGCCACTGACTGCGCCGCACCCCCGGCGCCTGTCGCAGCGCGGGCATTATCCAGCAGCCGATCCAGTGGCAGATACACCAGATTGTTACCGCCCTCGGCATCCAACATTACCTTACCGGTGTTGGACATGACACCCTGCATGGCATCCAGATACAAACGTTCACGGGTAATCGCCGGCGCCCGCTCATACTCCGCCAGCAACTGTTCAAAGCGCGCCGCCTCACCCTCGGCGCGGGCAATTACCGTCGCCTTGTAGGCATTGGATTCTTCGCGCAACCGGGCCGCGGCGCCCCGCGACCTGGGGATGATCTCGTTGCGATAGGCCTCGGCCTCATTCACCAGCCGCTGCTCATCTTCACGGGCCTTGATCGCATCATCAAAGGCATCTTTGACTTGTTCCGGCGGCTTGGCTGGCTGCATTTCCACCTTCACTACGGTGATACCGGCGGCGTAATCGGTAAGGACTTTTTGCATCAATTCCTGCTGCGCCTGGGCGTTCTCCCGACGCCCCTCGGTGAGGACGAAATCGAGTTTGTTCTTGCCGATGACGCGCCGCACGGAGCTCTCCGCCACCTGACGCAGAGTTTCATCGGGGTTCAAAACGTTGAAAATGAAATCGGCAGGGTCGGAAATTTGCCACTGCACGGCCACTTCCACGTCCACGATATTTTCATCCTGGGTCAACATGGTCGCCTTGTGGGTCATGGAGCGAACTTGTCCCACATTCACCCGGATCACTTTATCAATCATGCTCGGGAGCACGAAGTTCAGGCCCGGCTGCAGGGTCGAGGCGTAACGCCCGAAACGCAACACGACGCCGCGTTCCTGTTGATCAATAACATGGGTAATGTCGAACAACGCCAAAACCACCAGCAGGACAAGCCCGCCAATCCAATAAAGCGGAGGCAAACCGGGACCGCCCACGCTGGGACCAGTGGGCCCGCCGCCAAACAACCCGCCAAAACTGCGCTGCAGACGACGCAATAATTCGTCCAAGTCCGGGGGGCCGTCATTACCGCCACGATTACCCCACGGATCCCGTCCGCCGTTCTTGCCGCCCGGTGGTTCATTCCATGCCATCGTTCAACACATCCCCAATTTGGTGTCCAAGAAAATCATCGCCGCAAATCCTATCACAAAACGCGGCATCCCCTACCTGATCAACTCCAGGTCAATACCCTGTTCCCGGGCCAGATGGCGCAGTGAGCGCCCATCAATTTCCACCTGCATGACCCAGCCGCCCCGGTCGTCACTGGACTCACTGGACACGGCGCCATACTGAAACAACCGGGAACGCAATGCCCCTGCCGTGGGTGGCAAGCGCAGTTCGCAATTCTCGGGCAGGGGTTTCAGCAGCGTACCCATCAAATCCCTAAGCCCCTCCACGCCGGCGCCGCTGCGCGCGGACAGCCACACCACCGGCGGGCCTTCGCCTTCATCCCCGACCCGCGGTTGCAACTGGGGATTCAAATCAATCTTGTTGTACACCATGATCTGGGGGATCTGTCCGGCACCGATCTCTATAATAACATTGTTCACCTGCTCGATCTGTTCCAGGCGCTGTTCGGCATTGGCATCCACCACGTGCAATAAAATATCCGCCTCGCGCACCTCATCCAGCGTCGCCCGAAATGATTCCACCAGGTCATGGGGCAGGTGACGGATAAATCCGACGGTGTCGCTGAGGATGACGCGGCGCTCCGGGGGGACGCGAATTCGCCGCAACGTGGGGTCCAGGGTCGCAAACAATTGATCCGCAACAAAGACCTCGGCGCCGCTTAAGCGGTTGAACAGTGTTGATTTGCCGGCATTGGTATAACCCACCAGCGACACCAGCGGTGTCCCGGTGCGACCGCGCTGGCGCCGGCTCTGCTGCCTTTGCCGGCGCACCTTTTCCAGACGTGTATTAATGGTCTTGATGCGCTTGCCGATCAAACGGCGGTCAATTTCCAATTGCGTCTCACCGGGTCCGCGCAGACCGATACCGCCGCGCTGCCGTTCCAAGTGTGTCCAGCCGCGCACCAGCCGCGTAGCCAGCCGTTGCAATTGCGCCAGCTCCACTTGCAGCTTGCCTTCATAGCTGCGGGCGCGTTGGGCGAAGATATCCAGGATCAGTCCGATGCGATCCACCACGCGGCAGCCGCATTCCTTTTCCACATTGCGTTCCTGGGCCGGGCTGAGTTCGTGATTGAAAATGATGATCTCGGCGCCGTGTTCCTTCACCGCGGCGGCGATTTCCAAAATCTTGCCGCTGCCTACGAACAGGCGCGCATCGGGGATCTGGCGTTGGCCGGTGATGACCACGGCAGTACGCAGGCCAGCGGAGGCGCACAGGAGCTTGAATTCCTCAAGCTCTTCATTGAAGCGCTGGCTGCGGAAATTACAATGCACCAGCACGGCGATAACCCCGCGCTGGTGGGGGGTGGGTACGGTGTGACTCGTCAACGGGGTGAAGTCATTCCTCTCCGCCCTCGTCATCCGAGCGCGGGAGTTTCACATTGCGCGCGGGCACGATGGTTGAGATGGCGTGCTTGTACACCAATTGGCTGACGGTATTGCGCAGCAGGACGACAAACTGATCAAAGGACTCAACCT
>JAYUHG010000081.1:0-5299 GCA_043767195.1 Gammaproteobacteria bacterium
TACTTCTGGTCGGGGACGCCGAATACGGACACGTCCTGGATGGCGGGATGCAGATAAAGAAACTCCTCCACCTCGCGCGGATAGACATTCTCACCACCGCGAATGACCATGTCCTTCACGCGACCGACGATGTTGCAGAAACCCTCTGCGTCCAAAACGCCCAGATCGCCGGTGTGCATCCAACCCTCCGCGTCCAATACCTCTCGGGTTTTCTCATCATCGCCCCAATAACCACACATGACGCTGTAGCCACGGGTACAGATCTCGCCGCGGGCTCCCCGCTCCACAGTAATACCATGCTCATCAACCACCTTCACTTGCACATGGGGATGCACCCGGCCCACGGTGGAGACACGCCGTTCCAGCGGGTCATCGGTGGCACTTTGAAAACTGACCGGACTGGTCTCGGTCATACCGTAAGCGATGGTGATCTCTGACATGTGCATGTCGCGCACCACACGCTTCATCACTTCTATGGGACAACTGGCGCCGGCCATGACGCCGGTGCGCAGGCTCTTGAAATCAAACTTGCTGAACTCGGGATGATCCAGCTCGGCAATGAACATGGTCGGCACACCGTATAGGGCCGTGCATTTTTCCTCTTGCACGGCTTGCAGGGTCAGCAACGGGTCAAATCCGTCGTTGGGAATGACCATGGTAGAGCCGTGGGTGACGCAGTTCAGGTTACCCATGACCATGCCGAAGCAGTGATAAAAAGGCACCGGGATGCAGAGTCGATCATGCTCAGTGAACTGCATGGCCTCGCCGACGAAATAGCCGTTATTGAGAATATTGAAGTGCGTCAGGGTCGCGCCCTTGGGGGATCCGGTTGTGCCGCTGGTGAATTGAATGTTGATGGGGTCGTCGGGCTGCAATGTATCCGTCAGCTCATACAGTTGCCGGCATTCGCGCATGGTCCATGACTTGGCCAGGTCCGGGAAATTCAGCATGCCTGCTGTCGGCTCCTCGCCGAGCCGGACGATAAATTTGAGATCCGGCGCCTTCGCTGCATGGAGTTGGCCGGGATTGCTGCCCGCCAGTTCCGGCAACAGTTGATTCAGCAGCTCCAGATAATGGCTGCTCTTGAACTTGGTTGCGGTAATCAGCGCCTTGCAGCCAACCTTGTTCAGTGCGTATTCCAATTCGTGCAGACGATAGGCGGGATTGATGTTGACTTGGATGAGCCCCGCCTTGGCCGTTGCGAATTGGGCCAGCACCCATTCCACGCAATTTGGCGCCCACACGCCCACCCGATCCCCAGGTAGCAACCCCAGGCTCAATAAGCCCGCGGCATAGTCGGTGACGCTGGCATCCAGTTCCGCCCAGGTCATGCGGATATTCTGATGGCATACCACCAGCGCCTCACGCTCACCCCAGCGGGCTGCCGCATCGAATAATGCTTTGCCGATGGTCTGGTAAATCAACGGCTTGGCGCTGGTGCCACTGACGTAACTCATAGAGTTTTCTGCGCTCATGTTGAAATGGGGTCAGGTCTTGCAATCCGACAAGTCGGCGTGGCTGCAAGTTTTAATCCCTAGACGATAATGCCGACTTGTCGGATTGCAAGACCTGACCCCATCCCATACTTGTCTCACGACCATTTTTGTCCTATAGTTTACGTCCACGTCAACTTTTACCCATGATAGCGATGCAGCAGACCTATAGCATAACAGAGCTTTCCCGTGAGTTTGACGCCACGCCGCGGACGCTGCGGTTCTACGAAGATCAGGGGCTTTTGCGCCCTGGCCGGCGCGGCAGCACCCGGGTGTATACGGATCGGGACCGCACCCGCTTGAAGCTGGCGTTACGCGGGCGGCGACTGGGGCTGACCGTAGAAGAATGTAAAGAAATCATAGACATGTACGAGCCAGGGAAGCCGCGCAACCAGCGCCAGTTACTGCGCTTATGCGAAAAGATCCGCGAACACCGCGCCACCCTGCTGGAAAAGGTTCGGGACATAGAAGCCACCCTCAACGCCATGGATGAAGTGGAGCGCCGCTGCCTGGAAGAACTGCTGGCGGCGGCGGCCTGACGTGACGGCTTCCAAACCCAGATTGACGTTAACGTAAATACAGGAATCCGGACCATGAACACCCACTATCCCACTCTGGGCTTCGCTCTGGGCGAATCGGCGGACATGCTGCGGAACGCAGTGCGGGATTTTGCCCAGCGGGAGATCGCGCCCCTTGCCGCTGACATTGATCGGGATAATCAGTTTCCGGCCCACCTGTGGCGCAAGTTTGGCGATATGGGTTTGCTGGGCGTCACCACGGAAGAGAAATACGGTGGCGCGGCCATGGGTTATATCGAACATGTCATCACCATGGAGGAGATCAGCCGCGCCTCCGCCTCCGTCGGTCTGTCGTATGGCGCCCATTCCAATCTGTGCGTAAACCAGATTCGCCGCAATGGCTCCGACACGCAGAAGCAGAAATACCTGCCCCAGCTCATCAGCGGCGAACACGTGGGCGCCCTGGCCATGAGCGAAGTGGGCTCCGGTTCGGATGTGGTCAGCATGCGGCTGCGCGCCGACAAGAAAAATGATCGCTATGTACTGAATGGTAACAAGATGTGGATCACCAATGGTCCCGATGCGCACACCCTGGTGGTGTACGCCAAGACCGACCCCGCTGCCGGTGCGCGCGGCATCACTGCGTTTATTATCGAACGCGAGTTCAAAGGTTTCTCTTCCGCACAGAAACTGGACAAGCTCGGCATGCGCGGCTCCAACACCTGTGAACTGGTGTTTCAGGATTGCGAGGTGCCGACAGAGAACGTTCTCGGCACGGTGAATGAGGGTGTGAATGTGTTGATGAGTGGCCTGGATTACGAACGCGTGGTTCTTTCCGGCGGACCATTGGGCATCATGCAGGCCTGTATGGATGTGGTGGTGCCTTATGTGCATGAGCGCAAACAGTTCGATCAACCCATCGGCGAATTTCAACTCATGCAAGGCAAACTCGCCGACATGTACACCACCCTGAGCGCCTGCCGCGCCTATGTCTATGCCGTAGCCCAGGCATGCGACCGCGGCGAAGCAGCGCGCAAAGACGCCGCCGGAACCATCCTGTATGCCGCGGAGAAGGCTACCTGGATGTCACTGGAAGCCATTCAATGTCTGGGTGGCAATGGTTATATCAACGACTATCCCACAGGCCGCCTGTTGCGCGATGCCAAGCTGTATGAGATTGGCGCGGGCACGAGTGAGATTCGCCGTATGCTGATTGGGCGGGAGTTGTTTAGGGAGTCGGCGTGAAAGAGGAACGTGAAGCGTATCTTGTGAAGCGTATCTCGCAGGCGGGGCCGAGGCTACTTTTGTGTTTTACGAGATACGCTTCACGCTTCACGAGATACGACTGGAATTCGTACCCATGACCACATTGCAATCATCCATCTCTCCACGCTCCAAGCAATTCCAGGCCAACCACGCCTCCCTGCAATCCCTCGTCACCGATCTGCGCGCCAAAGTCGCACAGACCGCCCTCGGTGGCAGCGCGGCGGCGCGGGAGAAACATTTGGCGCGGGGCAAATTGTTGCCGCGTCAACGGGTGGAGGCATTGCTGGATCCGGGGGCGGCGTTTTTGGAGTTATCGCAATTGGCGGCGTGGAATTTGTATGACAACGAAGTGCCTGGGGCGGGGTTGATTACCGGCGTTGGCCGGGTCAGCGGGCAGGAGTGTGTCATTGTTGCCAACGATGCCACGGTCAAGGGTGGCACTTATTTTCCGTTGACGGTGAAAAAGCATCTCCGCGCCCAGGAGATCGCGGCGACCTGTCATCTGCCGTGCATTTATCTGGTGGATTCCGGTGGAGCCTTTCTGCCCAGCCAGGACGAGGTGTTTCCGGATCGGGATCATTTTGGGCGCATCTTTTTCAATCAGGCTAACCTGTCAGCGCAACGCATCCCCCAGATCGCGGTGGTCATGGGCTCCTGTACGGCAGGTGGCGCCTATGTGCCGGCCATGTCCGATGAAAGCATTATCGTGCGCAATCAGGGCACAATCTTTCTTGCCGGGCCGCCGCTGGTGAAGGCGGCCACGGGGGAAGTGGTCAGCGCCGAGGAATTGGGCGGTGCTGATGTGCATTCGCGCATCTCCGGCGTCACCGACCATTACGCCGAGAACGACTCCCACGCATTGGGGATCGCGCGGCGTATTGTGGCCAATCTGAACCGGCGCAAGGCAGTCACGCTGCGCACCCAGCCCGCCCAGGACCCGCGTTACCCGGCTGAAGAATTGTACGGCGTCGTGAATAACGACAATCGCCGCCCCTATGACGTGCGTGAAGTCGTTGCCCGGCTGGTGGATGCCAGTGAATTTGATGAATTCAAGCAACTCTACGGCACGACACTGGTGTGCGGCTTTGCGCACCTGTATGGCTTTCCGGTGGGAATCATCGCCAACAACGGCATTCTGTTTTCCGAGTCGGCACAGAAAGGCGCCCATTTCATACAGCTTTGCGATCAGCGCAACATCCCCCTGGTGTTCCTGCAAAACATCTCCGGCTTCATGGTGGGCAAGAAATACGAAGCCGGCGGCATCGCCAAGGACGGGGCCAAACTGGTGACGGCGGTGGCCACAACACGGGTTCCCAAATTCACGGTCATCATCGGCGGCAGCCATGGCGCGGGAAACTACGGCATGTGCGGTCGCGCCTATGATCCGCGCTTCCTGTGGATGTGGCCCAATGCGCGCATCTCCGTCATGGGCGGAGAACAGGCGGCCAATGTATTGGCGCAGGTGAAGCGGGAAAATACCGAGGCCAAAGGCGGCACCTGGTCGAAGGAAGAAGAAGAGGCATTCAAGGCCCCGACCCGCGCCCAATACGAAACCCAGGGTCACCCTTATTACGCCACGGCACGGTTATGGGACGACGGCGTTATTGATCCCGTGGATACTCGACGTGTGTTGGGGCTGGGTATCTCTGCTGCATTGAATGCCCCGACTGCGGAACAACGCTTCGGCGTGTTCAGGATGTAACGCCGTGGCGCATATCTTGCTCGACATTGATACCCGTGGCGTGGCGACCCTGACGTTGAACCGTGCGGATAAACACAACGCCTTTGATGAGCATGTGATCGCGGAGTTGTCTGGAATGCTGGCGGACATTGCCGGCAATGACGCTATTCGCGTATTGGTGTTGCGCGCCGCGGGAAAGAGTTTCTGCGCCGGCGCGGACGCGGACTGGATGCGGCGCATGGCCAGCTACGATCACGCAGCCAACCTGGTGGATGCCGGGGCATTGGCGGAGCTGCTGCGCCGGCTGGATACCTTGCCCCAACCCACCATCGCCTGCGTCC
>JAYUHG010000082.1:0-2226 GCA_043767195.1 Gammaproteobacteria bacterium
CATGGCCAAGGTCGTAACGATCAATGTGATCCAGCAACATGCCGAAGGCCAGCAGTATCGCCGTGGGATTGCACTTGTTCTTGCCGGCTATGTCAGGGGCGGTTCCGCCAGCGGGATCAAACATCGCGATATCCACCTTGTCATCTTCCGTGAAACTGTAATTGCCACTGGCGCCAGTGCCGATGCTGCCGATGAGTCCGCTGGCCATATCGGACAGGAAATCTCCATATTCATTCAGCACCAACACCACCTGGTAGTCCTCTGGCTTGAGGATGATCTTCGCCAGCAGCGCGTCAAATAATTCTAGTTTGTGGTCTATGTCCGGATAGGAATCATGCATCTCGGCCACCACCGCTTCAAACAACCCGTCGGTGACGCGCTGAATCGTGTGTTTGGATGACGATGTGACGTTCAATTTTTTCTTGCGCGCGAATTCAAAGGCAAACCGCGCTGCCTGGCGGCAGGGATCACGCTCTACTATGCGGATGGAAACCGCCGCGTCCTTACCGATCATGCGACCGGGATCATCATAGGTACCGCCCGTGGCAACGCGGACGATATTCAGGAATACATTTTCCGTGAAATTGGACTTGATACCCTTGATGGATATCACCGGGCGCAAAATGACGCTGAAATTGCACATGCGGCGAATGATGCCATTGGGGCTGGACGTGCGCGTGATGGTGGGATACTTGATCGCCAGCTTGTGCTCGTTCATGGCGACGCCAACTTTCTTGAACAGGTCCCGATCCCCCGACTCACGGTTCTCCACCGACAGATCAAACGGGATGATTTTGAATTTGAGCGGCATGACAGCCATCACCGCATGCAGTGATTCCCGCAACTCCGGGCCGATTCCATCTCCCAACAACTCCGCAATCACTATCTCTTTCATGACAATGCTCCCGTTGACGTTTGTTTTTAGCCCGTCGTGCAGGGCTATATTAACCTGTCACACTGTATCCAGTTCGCCCTCATAGCGGCAACCACTGGTGCAGGTTTCCCCCACCTGAATGGCGGCCAACCCCGCTAATGCAGGCTTGAGTCGCACCCAGATCCAGCGCGCCAGATTTTCGCTGGTGGGATTGTCCAACCCAGGGACATCGTTCAGGTAATGATGATCCAATTGTTCAATCAGCGGGGCGAACACCGCGCTGATGTCGGCGAAATCCATGATCCAGCCCAGCCGCGGGTCGGGCACGCCCTGCACATAGACACCGATACAGAAAGAATGTCCATGCAGCCGCCGGCATTTATGCCCTGCGGGCACATTCGGCAGCATATGCGCTGACTCCAGACGAAATTCCTTGTATATCAGCATGTGCCGGACGCGCTCACTTAACCGCGAGCCTGGGTGGCCAGCGGTGCCGTGCCCAATTGCAATTTGAAATCCTGGTAGACCCGGTCCGCTGCCTGCCATACCCGACCGGGATGGCCCGCACCCACGGGTTTCCCGTCCAACCGTGTCACCGGGGCAATGCCCATGGTGGAGCTGGTGATCCACACCTCCTCCGCGCCCCGTAACCATGCCTCGGTGATGGGAGACTCCACACAACCGATACCGCTAG
This sequence comes from Gammaproteobacteria bacterium, assembly GCA_043767195.1. Taxonomy (GTDB): domain Bacteria; phylum Pseudomonadota; class Gammaproteobacteria; order Eutrophobiales; family Eutrophobiaceae; genus 2-02-FULL-61-13. Next base: position 1,569 of record JAYUHG010000082.1, read on the forward strand.
CGCGCAACAACTCCACCACCAGATCCCGGGTCACTCCGGGTAAGAGGAAATTGCTCTTGGCCGGGGTACGCACCTCGCCGCCATTAACGGCAAATACATTGCTGGCGGCGCCCTCTGTTACCACGCCGTCGCGCAGCAGAATAGCTTCATTGGAACCATCCGCGCGCCGCGCCCGCTCCCGCAGCAGCACACCGGGCAGCAGGCTGATGGCCTTAATGTCGCAATATTGCCAGCGGATGTCTTCATGGGTAATGGCAGCCAGTCCGTGATCGTAAATGCGCTCCGGTATCGGGCTGCACATGCAGAACACCGTTGGCGCCAGTGGTTGCTTGCTGACATGTTCGCGCGGCGCCACGCCTCGGGTAACGTGCAGATAAATGGAGCGGTCGCGGCCAAAGGGATTGCGATCCAACAGCCCGTCTATTATCTGGCCCCACTCGGCATGCGTATGGGGTGGCTCCATGTAGATCGCCGCCAGACTCCGATCCAGCCGGTGCAGGTGATCTTCCAACCGCAGAATATGATTGCCGAAAACCGGGACTACTTCGTAAACGCCGTCACCAAAAATAAATCCCCGATCCAGCACTGGCACCATGGCCTCCGTCGCCGGCAGGAATTTTCCATTGAGCCAGACAATTTCCATAATCATGGGGAGCCG
>JAYUHG010000083.1:0-2220 GCA_043767195.1 Gammaproteobacteria bacterium
GTTCTTTCCCCATCAATGCGCGTGATCTGGGAGTGGACTTCCTGGTGGGCGGCTGTCTCAAATATCTCCTCGGAACGGCGGGGGTGGGTTTCATGTACGTCCGCGGCGCTGCGGGTCAGAGTCTGCAACCGACGGTGACCGGCTGGTTTGCCCAGGAAAACATAGGCGCCATGGACATCTATAATCACCGCCCGTCGCCCACGGCGCGCCGCTTCGAAGGTGGAACGCCGAATGTGTGCGGTATGTATGCCGTGTCCGCGGGACTGGATTATTTGTTGCGCGCGGGACTTGAAGACGTGGATGCCCAGATACGCATGTTGACGGCGGAAATCGCGTGTCGCGCCCAGGATCGGGGTTGGCAATTGGCGACGCCGGTGGACCCGGAGCGCCACGGCGCCACCATGGGGATCCGTTCCACCGACGCCACCGCACTGGTGGAAAAATTGGATGCCGCGGGCATCGTGCTGTCCCAGCGCGACGGCAATCTGCGTGTGTCCACGCACTTCTACAACAATCTTTCCGACCTGGATCATTTATTCGAAGAATTGGGCCGGCACGCGGATCTGATCCGGCGCCAATGAATTTGCCACTGAAGCGCGGCGCGTGAGCAGTTCCCCGGACTCCACCCTGGAGCGCGAACGCGGCCTGCATCAGTCGCTGTCCCGGCGGCAGATCACCATGATCGGTTTGGGCGGCGCCATTGGCACCGGACTTTTCGCCGGCAGCAGTATCGCCATCGGCTACGCCGGTCCAGCGGTCATAGTGAGTTATCTGATAGCCGCCCTGGTGGCCGCCGCCATGGTCTTCAGCCTGTCAGAGATGGCGGTGGTACACCCGACCGCCGGCTCCTTTGGCACTTACGCGGAAATGTATATCAACCCCTGGGCCGGGTTCATGGTGCGCTACACGTACTGGATCACCCAGGTCATCGCCATCGCCGGCGAGGCCACCGCCGTCGGCCTGTACATGACCTATTGGGCGCCCGGTGTCCCGGTGTGGATCTGGTCCGTGGGTTTTGCCTTCACTCTCGTTTACGTCAACACACGCGCGGTAGTGAACTTCGGCAACATTGAATATTGGCTGACCGTGATCAAGGTCTCGGCCATCGTCGCGTTCATTGTGCTCGGCGCCGCGCGCATATTCGGGGCCGGCGGTGTGGCAGTGGGCATGGATAATCTTACCGGGCTGCCGGGTGGTTTCCTGCCCATGGGTTTCAACGGTGTTTGGATGGGGGTGCTGGTGGCGATGTTCTCATTCGTTGGCATTGAGGTCATCGCGGTGACCGCGGGCGAGGCCCAGGACCCGCGCACCGCGATCCCCGCGGCGCTGCGCACTATGGCGATACGATTGTTCCTGTTCTATGTGCTGGCACTGGCGGTCATGGTGGCGTTGGTGCCCTGGACGGAAGCCGGCGCCAAGACCGTCAGCGGCAGTCCCTTCGTCAAGGTCTTCAGCCAGTCCGGTATCCCGTTCGCGGCGGGGGTCATGAACTTCGTCGTGCTGTCCGCGGCACTGTCCAGCATGAACACCAATCTGTATCTGACCTCACGCATGCTGTTCTCACTGTCACGCGGGGGATTCGCGCCTAAGTTGCTTGGTCGCCTCAGCGCCAGCGGCACACCGGCTTTCGCCGCCTGGGTGTCGGGAAGTTTCATTCTGCTGTTCGCCGCGGTGTCGAAGCTGACGCCCATGGCCTACAACTATCTGTTTGGCATTGCCTTGTTCGGCGCGGTAATCGTCTGGATGACGATTTTTGTCAGCCACCTGCGTTTCCGCGTGCGCCGGGTCGAGGCGGAGCTGCCGGTGCGCATGCCCTTGTTTCCCTACGCGCAGATCGGCGCGTTGCTGTTGTTGGCGGCGTTGCTGATTACCATGGGGCTGGACCGGGAGTTCTGGAATGTGGCCTGGATTGTCGGTGTGCCCTGGATGGCGTTGGTCAGCGCGGCGTACTTTGTCTGGCGCGGGCGCCAAAACAAAACACCCCGGCAGCGGCCATGACGGCCATTGCCGGGGCGGGATCTGTTACTCAGTAATTCCAGCGCAGCGTAGCGCCGAAGGTGCGCGGCCGGGCCGCGACGATGGACTCGGGATCCTGGAACGTGCCGATACCATCGTACACCGCCAGTTCATCGGTGACATTCTTGATGTAGGCGCCGATGCTGAAGTTCTGCGTCAACTCCATGCTCGCGTACAGGTCGAACAACACGAACGAATCCAGCG
>JAYUHG010000084.1:0-2220 GCA_043767195.1 Gammaproteobacteria bacterium
AATGAGCTTTCCGGCACATTGCAGATTGCCAATGAGCCGATATAACCATGGGTTGAGCGCAGCGCCGACAGCGTGTCCGCGGTTTCACCGGATTGGGAGATCGCCACCAGCAGCGTATCCGGCGGCACCAACGGCGTACGGTGCCGAAACTCGCTTGCCACCTCCACCGCGCAGGGCACACCGGCGAACCTTTCAAGCCAGTGACGGCCCAACAAGCCGGCGTGGAAACTGGTGCCGCACCCGATAATATGCACAGCGCGCGCACGGCGCAGTAGCTCCAGACCGGTGGCGCCGATCCCAGCGCTGTTGATCCGCGACCCCTGTAACCAACCCTGCAGCGTTGCCTGGATGGCCGCCGGCTGTTCGTGAATTTCCTTCAGCATGTAATGACGATAGCCACTACGATCCACGACATCGGCTGACAGTTGTGGCGTAATCACGGCGCGCTCCACCAGCTTCCAATTGCGGTCAAAAATTCGCACACGGTCGCGGCGTACTTCCGCGACATCGCCTTCCTCGAGAACAATGAATCGAGTAGCGACGCCGACCAGTGCAAACAGATCCGAGGCAATGAATGCTTCATCGGCTCCGATCCCCAGCACCAGGGGACTGCCGCAGCGAACCGCGATAATGCGCTCTGGCGAATGAGTATCAAGAACACCCAAAGCATAGGCACCGCGCAGATCAGCGACCGACGCTCTTACCGCATCCAGCAGATCCAGTCCGGCGCTCACATGCCGGTGAATCTCATGGGCGATGACCTCCGTGTCGGTCTCGGATTCAAACGTGTAACCGGATTTTTCACCACGCGCACGGATCGGCGCGTGATTCTCGATAATGCCGTTGTGAACTACGGCAATGGTGCCGCACACCTGGGGATGGGCGTTACTCTCAGTGGGACTCCCGTGGGTGGCCCAGCGGGTGTGCGCTATGCCAACATGCCCTGTTATCGGGAACTGCTGCAGCCGCGCCACAAGTTGATTCACCTTGCCCACCACGCGCCGGCGTTGCAGCGCCCCGCTCGCGTCAATGAGGGCCATGCCCGCGGAATCATAGCCGCGATACTCAAGGCGTTGCAGGCCGGTGATTAACACCTGCGTTATATCGCGCTGCGCGAGGGCTCCAACAATTCCACACATGCGGGTGGGTAAAGTTCAGGGTTACGGTGGGAACGATTGATTAAATTGGTCGGGGCGAGAGGATTTGAACCTCCGACCACCTGAACCCCATTCAGGTGCGCTACCAGGCTGCGCTACGCCCCGTTGATTACTGGTAATGAAGGATATCAGCGGCGCAGTATATCGAGAACTTCTTCCAGCTCGGAGCGCAATTGCTTGATGATTTGCTTGCTCTGGTTAGAGTCATCGCGCGCCTCTTCGCCGGACAGCCGCTGGCGGGCGCCGCCAATGGTGAATCCCTGTTCGTACAACAGGCTGCGGATCTGGCGGATCAAGATCACGTCGTGGCGCTGGTAATAGCGCCGATTGCCACGCCGCTTCAGGGGTTTGAGTTGCGGGAACTCCTGCTCCCAATATCGCAGCACATGGGGTTTCACCGCGCACAGGTCGCTGACTTCGCCGATGGTGAAGTAGCGTTTGCCTGGTATCGCAGGTAATTCGCTATTGTTGGATGCTTCCAGCATAGGCCTCGACTCGCGCCTTCAGTTTTTGCCCGGGCCGAAAAGTCACGACACGGCGGGCACTTATGGGGATTTCTTCACCTGTCTTCGGGTTCCGTCCCGGGCGTTGGTTCTTGTCGCGCAGATCGAAATTGCCGAACCCTGAGAGCTTGACCTGACGCCCGGTCTCCAGCGCGGTACGGATCTCCTCGAAGAACATCTCGACGATTTCCTTTGCTTCGCGTTTGTTCAGACCCAGCTCCTCGTAGAGCCGTTCCGCCATATCCGCTTTGGTCAATGCACCCATTGGTTCTTATTCTCTCAACGTGGCACCGAACTCATCCCGGAGCGCGGAAAACACGGTATTTATGACAGAATCCACAGCCTCATCCGTAAGAGTGCTGGAAGTAGCTTGAAAGGTCAAGCCTAACGCCAGACTTTTTTTCCCTAGATCAATACCTTCCCCATGATATACGTCAAATAACTCTAGGTTAGTAAGTGCTTCGCCTGCGGCGGCGGCGGCCACATTCAGGACCTTCTGGGCGGGCAGATCATCATCCACCACAACCGCCAAATCCCGGCGTAAAGACGGGAATTTGGAA
>JAYUHG010000085.1:0-2215 GCA_043767195.1 Gammaproteobacteria bacterium
CAATTTTTGATCCAAATCATCGGTTAGATGTTAAAGGAGCATATTGAGCGGTAGGATTATTTGAAGCAGATTTCGAACAGGATCTATAATATAATGTCCTGATAATAGATTTGTGCTGCTCCACAGCAGCTATTTCCATCTCTGTCAGCCGGGTCAATGGACCATCAGCCAGGCGTGTGCGATCCAATGTGCGCGCTTGATCAATCATGATTTGGGAGTCCACCAGCAGCCGATCCCGGGCCGGGACCGTAACCCGGAAGCGCGATACGCCGGACTGAAGCCGGCTGGTCAAGGGCAACACCATGACCAAGGGTATCTCCGCCTTAAGCAATTCGTCCGCATGGAAGATCAACACCGGTCGGATCTTTCCGGTCTCATGCCCGCGGGTGGGATTCAGATTGCCGACCCAGATCTCGCCCCTGTTCATTGACGCCACCATTGCTTGGGCGATAGTTCGGTGCTGGATGCCCGGCCTGGGCCGGCCTCAGCTTCAATTTCTAGAAACTGCCCGGCCAACTGCAAAGACTCGGCGCGGGCGGTGGGGTCGCCATAGACCATCCGGGCTTCGCGCACCATGTCCGCCATAAAGCGTTCGCGCTGCTTTTCCGTCAGGTACCGATCCAGCGCATCACGCAGGATCTCGGAACGACCGCGTTGTTCGCGGCTCGCCTCTTGGTCCAATCGGGCCACCAGTTCATCCGGAAGACGCAGGCTGAGGGATGACATGCCATACTCCTTGAGTTACGAAATGTATTTCATATTGTATCACATCCTGCACCGCAGACTATTCCTGGGTAGCGGGAAATCCGGCTCAGGCTGCCAATTTGAATTCGCCACCACCTTCCAAGATGATGACTGAACTACCTTACGGAGATCCCCCATGGACAGACGCAGTTTCTTGCGTGGAATCAGTAAACCCGCCCTTGCCCTGGCCGCTGTCCCCATGGTGGCCACGGCAGCGGACAAAGCCCACGCGGCCGGCGCCGCCGCATTGCAGGCATTGAAGCATCAGTTCGCCGGCGTGCAGAACCAATGCGCGTCGTTGAAAGAACGTATGGACAAGCTGGAGGCCAGGCAGAAACGGACCATGCGCATTGTGTTCGCCCTCGCAGCGGTCACGCTGGGAGTAGATATCTCATTATTAATGTAGTCTCCATAAGGGCTTTTGGCTTGTCACCCCGTGCTACGACACGGGGTGACGGAGTGGCGAATTTTCCGGTGTTACTGAACATTTTGGCTAAAGTAAGTGCCATTCATGTCTAACCCTTTCTTCGAAAAACCCATCCTCAACTCCCCCTATGGCTACCCCTCCCGCCATTGGGAACTGGATGAGCACGGCCAGCCCACTCAGCAAATTACCCCGGCGCGCCGCGGCGCAGAGTTCATTACTCCAATCCCTAAACCGAAAAAGCAAAAGGGCGCACCGCAGCAAACGGATCTGGGCTTGGACGAAGGAAAGGGACTTTCCACCAAGGACCAGCAATACGCCCACACCGCCATCATCAACGGCGTCCGCAACGAAGTGGACAAATGGCGGCGCCTGCCCAACGCCGCCAGTTGGCACGTGACCCCGGAAACCGCACGACTCCTGCAGCACTGGCGGCATCACGATTTCAGCACCTTCCGCCCGTTCTTCTGCCAGGTGGAAGCGGTCGAGACGCTGATTTGGCTGACGGAAGTAGCGCCCAATGCCGGCAAGGTCGGCGAGAACTACCTGCAACACTTGGTCAATTCCAACAACGACGCCAACCCGGAACTCATGCGTCTGGCATTGAAGCTCGCCACCGGCGCCGGCAAGACCACGGTCATGGCCATGATCATCGCGTGGCAAACACTTAATGCCGTGCGCCGCCCCCAGAGCAAGCGCTTCACCCGCGGTTTTCTCGTCGTTACACCCGGACTCACGATCAAGGACCGCCTTCGCGTATTGCAGCCCAATGACCCGGACAGCTACTACGCCAGCCGCGAGCTGGTTCCGCACGACCTGCTGGAAGAGATCAATCGCGCCAAGATCGTCATCACCAACTTCCATGCCTTCAAGCTGCGCGAGCGAATCGATCTATCCAAGGGCGGCCGCTCCCTGTTGCAAGGCAGGGGACCGGAACTGGACACCGCGGAAACCCAAGGGCAGATGTTGCAGCGTGTGATGCCTGACCTCATGGGCATGAAAAGCATCCTGGTCCTGAACGATGAGGCACATCACTGCTACCGGGAG
>JAYUHG010000086.1:0-12556 GCA_043767195.1 Gammaproteobacteria bacterium
ACTCCAGCGGTAGTCGGCGTCCAGGGATGCCGTGAATGACTCGATGCGCGTATCGCCCGTGTCGGGTTCGCCAAGGTATTGATCCCGGGGCAAAGGAAAGCGACCGTCTACGGCCACGGTGCCGCTGTCAAACGGCGCCGTATGGCGGATGAATTCCACCGCGCCGAGGACATGCAATTTTTCATCCGGTCGCCAACTGAGGGAGGGCGCGGCAAAACGCCGCTCAGACGATACGAAATCACGATAGCTGTCCGCATTTTCTGATGCGCCGATAAAACGGTAGGCAAGACCGGCGTCCTCGTTCAGCGCTCCGGTGGAATCCAATTCAGTGCGAAAGCGACCGTGATGCCCAAAGCCGGCCTGAATGGAGTGGGCGGATTCCATTTGCGGCTGCTTGGTACGGAAATTTACCGAACCGCCTGGTTCTCCTGGACCGTAAATGGCCGAATTGGGTCCTTTGAAAATTTCGATGGACTCTACATTCGCCAGGTCGTGTACCGGCAACGATCCCAGTGAATCATTGAGGCCGTTACGGTAATAAGGTGTATCGGTGAAACCGCGCAGTACGATTTGCTCAAACAGCCCGCGCTCACCAGGTGCGGAACTGGCCAGGGTATAACCATCCAGTACCCGGGCGAATTCGCTGAATTGACCACTCTCTATAATCTCCGTGCCGACAATCTCGACCGAGACGGGTACATCGCGCAGAGGCGCGGCGGACTTGAGAGCGGCACCGCTGGAGTCCGGGCCTATCAACAACCTCTTCGCATAGACTGTTACCTCGTCTATGGGCGGCGGAAGGCGGTCGCCTTCGACAGCGACTGCAGCCCCGGCCCATAGTGCAATGGTCAGGGCCAGGCCAACACGTTGTATCCTTGCTTTGATTTGGGCGGTCTCCAGTCGGGGGAGTTCAGTATTGGGCGGTCGGGGATCGGACAGCCGCTATTTTTGCCGAATTCGAGAACTGCTTCACGCTTTTTAACGGAATATTAACTGTTTGGGAACGGGACCCAACGCTGGGGGCGGTAGAGTTTGCGCCAAGATGAACGCAACGAACCAATCCCGGCAGAGCAAAGTGGTATGGCCAGATAGCCCTGTGCCGGACAGAATACCGGTCCGCGGCAAGCCGGGCCCACAATGGTGGAGAGAAATGAAGATTCTGCTGGTTGAAGACGATTACGACGTGGCCAAGAACGTCTGCGAATACTTGGAGGCAGCCAAGCACCAGGTGGAGCTGGCGCCGGACGGCCTGATTGGGCTGGACTGCGCGACCCGCGAACGCTATGACTGCATCATCCTGGATATATCGCTGCCACGTCTCACCGGCATCCAGTTATGTGAGCGCATCCGCAGCCTCGGCTTCGGTCGCGTACCCATACTGATGCTCACGGCCATGGGCGCGTTGAGTTACAAGGAAGAGGCATTCAATGCCGGCGCCGATGACTATCTGGTGAAACCCTTCGCCTTGAAGGAACTGGAATTGCGACTGGCTGCATTGATGCGCCGGTCGGCGGAGAGCAAGACCGGCAAGCACCTGAAGGTCGGCGATCTGGTCTACGACATCATGACCCAGGACATTCGTCGAGCTGATCAGGTGATCAATCTGGCCGCCACTTCGCGCACGATTCTTGAACTGTTGATGCGCAATTCACACCGCGTGGTTTCCAAGCAGGAGATCGAACAGGCGGTGTGGGGCGATGAACCCCAATCCAATGACCTGGTCCGTATTCATATTCACACACTACGGGAAGCCATTGATAAACCCTTTCCCAGTCCGCTGCTGCACACCGTGCGTGGCACCGGCTACAGACTGAGCGCTGACAATGAAAACCCAGAGTAGTCTGCGTCGGCGCATTATCTCCGCGACCTTTGCCCTGGCCGCGCTGATCTGCGGGCTGTTTTCCCTGGGGCTGTTTGCCACGCTGGAATACGCGGAATGGATACTGTTCGACAAGCATATTGAATCGGACATGGCCTCCTTTGTCAGCCAGTACCAGCAGGATCCAAACGTGGTGAACTTGCCGCATCACAGTTTTGACATCTTCGTTGCGCCCGGTGGCGATACCTCCGCGCTGCCCGCCTACCTGCATGGAAAAACTGGTAAAGATGACGAAGAAGATGCCGACGATGAGGGCGATGCCGATGATGATAATGGCGACGTGAGCGACGATGAGGACGATGCCGCGGGGGACGGGGACGAAGTCATCACGGGTGGTCACGAATATCATCTGGATGTCCGCGAGGTAAACGGTAACATTTTCTATTTCATGTTTGATGAGACGGAATTTGAGGCCTTTGATCAATTATTGAATGTGTTTGTCCCGGCGCTGATCCTATTGATATGCGCCGTGGCGGCAGGCCTGGGTTGGTTACAGGCCAATCGCATCAGTGGCCCGGTTGTGGCGCTGGTGAACAAGGTCAATCAGATGGAAGTGGCGCCCAGCGCCGCGCCGGCGCAATCGCAGAGCAGGGACGAGATTGAAGTGCTGTCACAGGCCATTGAGGGTTTCCATGCGCGCGTAGCGGAGCTGCTGACACGGGAGCGTGAATTTTCCACGGACGTCAGTCATGAGTTGCGCACGCCGCTGATGGGGATCCAGGCCGCGGCCGAAAACCTCCAGGTAGCGGCGATCACACCCCAGCGCGTGGATGAACTTTCCCGTCGCATCGAAGCCCGTTGTACGCAAATGCGGGTCCTGGTGGATGCCATGCTGTCACTGGCACGGGATCCGCAGAGCCTGGAAAACGATTTTCAGGAGATCCCGCTGGCGGCGACCGTGCGTGGCCAGACGGAAATGGCAGCACCCCATATTGAATCCAAAGGATTGAAGGTTCGTATGGTTGAAAAGGCGCAGCCGACGGTGTTTACTTCCGGCGCCATTCTGGATGTGGTGGTCGGGAATCTTCTCCGCAATGCCATCTTTCATTCCGAGTCCGCCGATATTGAATTGGAATTGGGCGCGCATAGTTTCACGGTGCGGGATTTCGGGCGTGGCATACCCAAGGAGATGCAGAGTCAGCTTTTTGACCGTTATTTCTCCGGTGGCGGCAATTCAGCCCGGGACATGGGTATTGGCCTGTCCCTGGTGAAGCGCATATGCACACATTTCCACTGGGACCTTGCCATTGCTTCCGATTCCGGGCAGGGCACGGCCATCACCATTGATTTCGGCGCGTCGGTTCGTACGTCATGAAAACCAAGCGCAACGAAACCCCCAAGAACGCCATCCCGCCCGGACACATGCTGCACTGGTATTGCATCAAGTCCATTCTGGGGCAGGGTGGTTTCGGCATTACCTACCTGGCGCGCGATACCAATCTGGATGAAGACGTTGCCATCAAGGAGTACCTGCCGGCGGACCTCGCCGTGCGAGAAGGCGATTGCTCCGTCAATCCGCTGTCCGAATCCCACGGCGAGAAATTCCGCGACGGCATGCAGCGCTTCATCGGCGAGGCGCGCACCCTGAGTCGCTTTCGCCACCAGAATATCGTGCGCGTGCGCAGTGTGTTTGAGGCCAACAACACCGCCTACATGGTCATGGATTACGAAGATGGCGATTCCCTGCAACAGGTCATCGCACGGGATGCGCCGATATCCGAGCCCAGGCTGCGCAATATCCTGCTGCCGATCCTGTCGGGCCTGGAGCATATGCACGCGGTCGGCTACATCCATCGGGATATCAAGCCCGCTAATATTTTCCTGCGCCGGGATGGCAGCCCGATACTGCTGGATTTCGGATCCGCGCGTCAGGCGGTGGGCATGCAGACACGCACTCTAACGACGCTGGTCTCCCCCGGGTACGCGCCGTTCGAGCAATATTTCACGAAGGGCCGGGCGCAGGGACCGTGGACCGACATTTATTCCCTGGCGGCGACACTGTACAAAGCCATCGCCGGACGCTCGCCCTTGAATGCCGTGGATCGCAGCGAGTGCATTCTGCAATCTGTGCCGGACATTTTCGTACCCATCGCCGAGATTGGCGTCGGTCATTATTCGCGCCAGTTCCTGGCTGCCATTGACCATGCGCTGTCATTCCGTGCAGAGCATCGGCCGCAGAATGTGACCGACTGGCGACGAGAGTTCACGGCGACCGAGCCCGTGGCCGTCAAGCAGGTGTCTGACGATGAACCCACTGTGGCCGCGGAGGCATTGGACGCACCGAAGTCGGGTTTATACGTCCCGGCGCTGAGGCGGGTGTTTCAATCCGTGTTCCACTTCACCGCGATTGTGACAGTGCTGGTTGGCGTGGGAATGTTGGGCCACACCATTGTGGCCTGATTCGTAGGGCGGGTCTGTAGGGCGGGCTCCAGGCCTACATACCTGAACTGTTTCTGCTGCTTGCCCCGCATCTGAATTCGTACCGGCGCTATGCACCCGGATTATTCACGCCCACCACCAATACCTGGGGCATCAACAACAAGACCACGGCGTTTCGCGTGGTCAACGTGAGCCCCTCGGCGGCACGGGTGGAGATCCGCATCCCGGGGGCGGACATGAATCCGTACCTGGCACTGGCCGGCGTCGTGCTTGCCGGACGCAAGGGCCTGGAGGAGAAACGCAAGCCCGCTGCAAACACCGAGGGCAACGGCTGGGTGGTGTCGAGCCCCGCGGGCAGGGAATTTCCAACTGGTTTCGCCGAAGCAATAGCGAAGTTCGAAAAGTCCGCGCTGGCACGGCAGGCCTTTGGCGATGCCTTTGTGGATGTGTTCGCAGCGGATCGGCAATGGCAGATCGCCCAATGCAATGCCGCCATCACGGACTGGGAACTGCGCACCTTCGCAGAGGGCGCCTGAGCCCATGTTGACCCTGAAGGGGCGCGTCATCCTGCACCACACCGCGGACTCCGTGGTCGTCGATGCGCAGCTTCCGCCGCACAAGCTGACCACGGAAACACTGAATGGGCTGTTTGTCAGCGAGCAGGACGAGAAGGCCGTCTATTTCGGGGCGGCGCAGATCCATACCTTCGACAATGCTTCCTTCATTGCCCAGGTCATGGAGATTTATGGATTCGACGACGGATCGACCATAGCGACCAAGGCCGAGATCCCGTTCGTCGAAAACGGGTCAAATACCTACGCAGGTGAATTGACCGTGATGGGTGGGACCGGAAGATTCAAGGGAATCAAGGGACGCGGACGCATGAACGGCTGGAGCAACGGGTACAACGCCCGCCACGACATCGAAATCACCTACTCAACGCCTTCGTGAGGACTGGGGTCAGAGCGCTCGCTCTGACCCCTTGGACTTGTAGGGCGGGCTTCAGCCCGCCGCGATACTCCCCCTCAACCCCAGCCTAATTGCTTCAACGCCCAACCCGCATTCCAGATCTTGATCATGTTCTCGATCTTGCCACCGGCATTCATGGTCAGCGCATAGACGTAGTGTGAGCGGGTTTCCTTGTGCGTGGGCGGCACCGGACCGCCTTCCCCGTCGTGCCTGCCGATAAAGGTGGCGAAGAACAACGCCGTGCGCGTGGTCTCGTCCCAGGCGGCATGGTGCAATTCATACCGGCATCCGGGCAGCGGGCCTTTGCCGATGCCCGCCATCCATTCCGTGTAGGCCTCCACCGTGGCCACGCCGGTGAGTGGTTCGCTTTGCGCCGTGAACGTGGCCCCCGGCGCGACGTATTCCTTGCAACCGGCCCAGCCCTTCAGGGATTCACAGGCATGAAAGTACTTGGTGGCGTTGTCGAATGCGGACATGGGTTAATTCCCCCTAGGTGATGGTGCGGGATGGCATTCAATTATACTGACTCCCGATGGCGTGATGCAGGTCGCTGCGCCGCATTCGCCCGGAGCTAAAGGGATGGACACGCCGAACACTCAATCACTTCAGGATGCCGATCCGCGCTTTGACCCGGCGCGGGTGATCCGCGCGCCGCGCGGCACGGTGCTTACCTGCAAGAGCTGGCTGACCGAGGCCGCCTACCGGATGATCCAGAACAATCTGGACCCGGAGGTAGCGGAAAATCCCCAGCATCTCGTGGTTTACGGCGGCATTGGTCGTGCCGCGCGCAACTGGCAATGCTTCGACAAGATCCTCGAATCCCTCCGGCAACTGGAGGATGACGAGACATTGTTAATCCAGTCCGGCAAACCCGTGGGTGTGTTCAAGACCCACGCCGATGCGCCGCGGGTGCTCATCGCCAATTCCAATCTGGTGCCGAAGTGGGCCACCTGGGAGCACTTCACCGAACTGGATCGCAAGGGCCTGTTCATGTTCGGACAGATGACTGCGGGCAGTTGGATTTACATCGGCAGCCAGGGCATCGTGCAGGGTACCTATGAAACCTTCGCCGAAGCCGGACGTCAGCATTTCAATGGCGATTGGGGTGGACGCTGGATCCTGACCGCGGGATTGGGCGGCATGGGCGGCGCACAACCCCTGGCGGCAACCCTGGCCGGGGCGGTTTCACTCACCATTGAATGTCAGCAGTCGCGGATTGATTTTCGACTGCGCACCAGATACGTGGATAGACAGGCGCGGGATCTGGATGAGGCGCTGGAATTGGTTCGTCGCCATTGTGATCGGCATGAGGCTGTGTCCATTGCGCTGCTGGGCAATGCCGCCGAAGTGTTGCCGGAGCTGGTGCGGCGCGCGAACTCCACCGGTGATTTGCCGGATCTCGTTACGGATCAGACATCAGCACACGACCTGGTGCATGGATATTTGCCCGTGGGTTGGACCGTGGCGCGTTGGGAGGCGGCGCAAAAGGATCCCTCGCAGCAAGCGCAACTGGCTGCCGACGCTGCGCGATCCTGTGCCGTGCATGTGCAGGCCATGCTGGATTTTCAGACACTGGGTGCGAAAGTGGTGGATTATGGCAATAACATTCGCCAGGTAGCGAAGGATAATGGCGTTGAGAATGCGTTCGGATTCCCGGGCTTCGTGCCCGCCTATATACGCCCGCAGTTCTGCGAGGGTCGCGGACCCTTTCGCTGGGTGGCGTTGTCAGGCGATCCAGAGGACATCTATCGCACGGACGCAAAAATCAAGGAGTTGTTCCCCCATGACATGCGTGTACAACGCTGGTTGACCCTGGCGCGGGAGCGGATCGCGTTCCAGGGATTGCCGGCGCGGATTTGCTGGCTGGCTGGGCCTGGGTGAGCGGCATAGGGCCGGGCTCGCGTTCAACGACATGGTGCGGAGCGGCGAACTCAAAGCACCCATTGTCATTGGCCGCGATCATCTGGACACCGGCTCCGTGGCCAGCCCGAATCGGGAAACCGAGGCCATGCGCGACGGCACCGATGCCGTTTCCGACTGGCCCATGTTGAATGCACTGTTGAATACCGCCGGCGGCGCCACTTGGGTGTCATTGCACCACGGTGGTGGCGTGGGCATGGGTTACTCACAACATGCGGGCGTGGTCATTGTCGCCGACGGCACCGAGGCCGCGGCACGGCGGCTGGAACGTGTGTTATTTAATGATCCCGGCTCCGGCGTCATGCGTCACGCCGATGCCGGTTACGAGGTGGCCATTGCCACGGCGAAGCGCAACGGGTTGAATCTCCCTATGGTGAATTCATGACGATCGCAAAGAAGATCACACTCAGGCCCGGACATTTCTCACTCCCTGATCTGGTAAGGATCTGGCAAGCGCCCGTACCGCTTGAAATTGATGCAAGATGGAACGCAGCCATCGTCGCCGCCGCGGAATCCGTTCAACGCATTGTCGCCCGCGGCGCCGCCGCCTATGGCATTAACACCGGCTTCGGTCTGCTGGCCAGGACGCGCATACCCGACGCCGACCTGCAACAACTGCAACGCAATTTGATCCTGTCCCATTGCGTGGGTACCGGGCCATTGCTGGGGGACCACGTCGTGCGTCTGGCCTTGGCGCTGAAGATCGGCAGCCTCGCCCGCGGTCATTCCGGCGTGCGACCGGTGATCATTGAGACATTACTCAAGCTCTACAACGAAAACATCTTGCCTTGCATCCCGGCACAGGGATCAGTCGGCGCTTCCGGGGATCTGGCGCCGCTGGCGCACATGACATTGGCGTTGCTGGGCGAGGGCGAGGTGCGTGTGCATGGCAAGATTATTCCGGCGCAAAAAGCGTTGGCTGCCGCGCACATCGCACCCGTAGTGCTCGCGGCCAAGGAAGGACTGGCGTTAATCAACGGCACACAGATCTCCACGGCGCTGGCATTGCATGGATTATTTCTCGCGCAGCGGCTGCTGGAAGCGGGTGTGGTTATCGGCGCGCTGGCGGTGGACGCGGCTAAAGGCAGCGATGCCCCCTTCGATAACCGTGTGCATGAAGTGCGCGGACAACCGGGGCAAATCCTGCTGGCCCATGTGTATCGGGAATTGCTGGCGGGGAGTGCCATTCGCAAATCCCATCTGGTCAACGACGACCGAGTGCAGGACCCCTACAGCCTGCGCTGCCAGCCCCAGGTCATGGGCGCGTGCCGCGATCTGATGGTTCATGCGGCGCACACGCTGCATATCGAAGCAAACGCGGTTACAGACAATCCTTTGATCTTTGCCGAGCACGATGACGTGCTTTCCGGCGGTAATTTCCACGCCGAGCCAGTGGCCTTTGCCGCCGATACCCTGGCATTGGCCATCGCCGAAATCGGCGCCTTGTCCGAGCGCCGCATTGCCCTACTGATTGACGCGACCCTGTCCGGGCTGCCACCCTTTCTGGTGCGCGAGTCGGGCATCAATTCCGGCTTCATGATTGCCCATGTCACCGCGGCGGCGCTGGCGTCGGAGAACAAGTCTTTGGCCCATCCCGCCAGTGTGGACAGTCTGCCCACATCGGCGAATCAGGAAGATCATGTGAGCATGGCCACCTTTGCCGCGCGCAGATTGCACGACATGGCGCAGAACACGGCCACCATTCTTGGCATTGAGTTGCTGGCAGCCGGGCAGGGCATTGATTTTCACCATCCGCTTACCACATCCACGCGCTTGCAACAGGTGCATGGCGCGTTGCGCGCCAAGGTGCCGTTCTATGACAGGGATCGCATGCTGGCGCCGGACATTGCCATGGCGACAGGGCTGGTGCTGGAAGGTGCGCTCAGCGCCGTGTGCCACGATCTGCTGCCACCCATGGAGACGTGATCCATGGGTTCATGGCAAGGCAGAGTGGATACCATGGAAGGGGAAGCCGGGCGGCGCTGGCATCAGATCATCAAGCCGTTTTCGTCTACAACATCGCCCCGCACCGTTGTGTTGCTCGGCTTCGCCTGTGACACCGGGGTCATACGCAATGCAGGCCGGGCTGGTGCAGCGGAAGGTCCTGAAGCCTTGCGGCGCGCACTGTGCAACCTGCCGGTACATGAATGTGAATCAATTGCTGACGCTGGAGATATTTCCTGCCACGGCGATGAACTAGAAGCAGCGCAATCCCTGTTCGCGAGTCGTGTCACTGATGTGCTGAATGGCGATTGCCTGCCCATGGGCATGGGCGGTGGCCATGAGATCGCTTGGGCTTCGTTTCTCGGTCTTGCTCGCCACCTGGAAAAACAATCCGCCACGCCGAGCATCGGGATCATCAACTTCGACGCGCATTTTGATTTGCGCGCGGCAACCCGGGCCAATTCCGGCACGGCATTTCGGCAGATCGCGGAGGAATGCGCGCGCCGAGGCTGGCCATTTCAATATTGCTGTTTTGGTATCAGCCGTTACTCCAATACCCGCGCGCTGTTTGAGCGGGCGCAGCAACTGCAGGCGCGCTGGCGGCTGGATGAGGATCTGGGTGTGGACCAGATACCCGGTGCGCGGCAAACCTTGGGCGAGTTCATGTCACGGGTGGATCATGTTTATCTCACGCTGTGCCTGGACGTGCTGCCAGCCGCCGTGGCGCCGGGAGTCAGTGCGCCGGCAGCACGAGGCATCGGCCTGGATGTGGTAGAACCATTGGTGGATGCGGTGGTACGCAGCGGTAAGGTGCGGCTGGCTGACATTGCCGAACTCAACCCCCGGCATGATATTGACGGACGCACTGCGGCGGTGGCGGCGCGGCTGGTCGCGCGCATTGTCAATGGACAAAGTAAAGTCACAAGTTATAAGTCATAAGTTACAAGTAAAACACTGCCATGCGTCGCAAGCTTTGCTTACAACTCCGTTTTTCGAAATTCCTTGTGACTTGTGACTTATAACTTGTGACTATTTACCCATGACTCACTGGAACTCCCTCTGGCGCAATGTGCATCTGGCCACTATGGCTGGCGATGGCTATGGCGAGATCCGTTCGGCTGCGTTGGCAGTCCGTGACGGCAGGATTGCCTGGCTCGGTCCGGAATGTGATCTGCCGGCGGGACAGGACGCGGAGCATATTCATGACGGCAGGGGATGCTGGATTACTCCGGGTCTGATTGATTGCCATACACACATTGTTTATGCGGGCGACCGAAGCGATGAATTCGAATTCCGGCTGAACGGCGCAAGTTACCAGGACATTGCCGCCCGGGGCGGTGGCATCCTGTCCACGGTGCGCGCCACCCGCGCCGCGTCCGAAGAGGAACTCTTTCGCGCCAGCCTGCCGCGGGTCAACGCGTTGTTGGCCGATGGTGTCACCACACTGGAGATAAAATCTGGCTATGGCCTGGATCTGGAAACCGAGGCAAAGATGCTGCGCGTCGCGCGCCGCATCGGGCGCGAATTGCCGGTGACAGTGCGGACCACATTTCTCGGCGCCCACGCCTTGCCGCTGGAATTCGCTGGTCGCGCGGACGACTATATCACTGAGATCTGCGAGTACATGCTGCCGGCGCTGGCGGCGGAAGCACTTGTGGACGCCGTGGACGGCTTCTGCGAGACCATCGCATTCACCCCGGCGCAGATCGGGCGCGTGTTCGACGCGGCCCGCCGGTTCGATTTGCCGGTGAAGCTGCATGCGGAGCAACTCTCCAACCAGGGTGGGGCGCAACTGGTGGCGCGTTACCACGGTCTTTCAGCCGATCACCTCGAACACCTTTCTGCCGAAGGCATCGCCGCCATGGCGAAACAGGACACGGTCGCCGTGTTGTTGCCAGGCGCATTCTACTTTCTGCGCGAGACCCAGCCACCACCCATTGAAGGGTTGCGCGCAACCGGCGTACCCATGGCCGTGGCAACGGACTGCAATCCCGGCACCTCGCCACTCACGTCACTGCTGCTGGCCATGAATATGGCCTGCACGTTGTTTCGCCTGACACCGCAGGAGGTGCTCGCCGGTGTCACGTTGAATGCCGCCCGTGCTTTGGGACTACACGACGACATCGGAAGTCTGGCAGCAGGCAAGCGCGCTGACTTCGCGCTGTGGCAGATCCAGCGCCCCGCGGAACTCACTTATGGAATTGGATTCAATCCCTGCCGTGGCGTTGTACACGGTGGCCAGATGCGGTTCACTTGATACATTCCCGACAAACTAAGCAGGACAGCAAGAATGATCACAAGAAAATTCATCTCCGTTCCCTCCGGCACCATTCACTGCGCCATGGCCGGCAGCGGTCGCCCGGTACTGTTGCTGCACCAGACTCCGCGATCCTGGGATGAGTTCCGCGATGTATTGCCGCTGCTGGGCCAGCATTTTCACACCATCGCCATGGATACCATGGGTTTTGGCGATTCATCCAGATTGCCGACGGGCACCGACTCCATCGAGAAATGGGCCGAGGTTGCCATCAGTCTGCTGGATGCATTGGGGATCAAGCGGGCTGCCGTGGTCGGCCACCACACGGGCGCGGTCACCGCCACGGAACTGGCCGCTGCTTACGCGGACCGTATTGATGCAGTGGTATTGTCGGCGGCGCCGCTATTGGACGCAGCTTTCCGAACTGCGCATTCCGGTCCGCCGCCGGTGGACAATGTCACGCCTCGCGCCGATGGTGGTCATCTGGCGGAACTGTGGTCCCAGAGGGCGCCATGGTATCCACCGGGAAATATTGATCTGATGAATCGTTTTATAGTGGATGCCCTGAAGGCTGGCCCGCTGGCGCTGGAAGGGCACATGGTGGTGTCGCGTTATGTCATGGAAACAAAACTGCCGAAGATCCGCTGCCCGGTTCTGATCGTTGCGCCCACGGCGGATCCCTTTGCCTATCCCTTCGCCCGCCCCCTGGCCGCGCGCATCGCCGGCAGCAGGGTGGTTGATATCCCCGGTGGCATGATCCCGCTGCCGGATCAGATGCCAACGGAATTTGCCCGCGTCGTGGCCGACTTTCTAAGCAACCTCTGAAAAGGTTCAGAGGTTCTACGGTGCAGGGACGCAGCGCCGCCGGATCAGGTGGCCTTGAAGCACCAGGTAGTCCGGTCCCGAGGCGCCGGATATCCCGGCACACTCATCGCGTTTGCCACGCAGATTAAGGAGCATGCCAGCATGAAACCAACAAGCCCCGATACCCGTCGTTATGAAACCTTCATTGAGGTCGTGCGCCGGCGGCGCAGTGTGCGCAAGTTCGAGCCCGGCCGGTCTGTGGGCCGCGACGTGCTGGAACGTATCGTTGAGGCCGGGCGCTGGGCACCGAGTGGCGCCAATGTGCAGCCCTGGGACTTCATCGTCGTGGATGATCCGGTCATGCGAGACAAAGTCGTGGAGGTATTCCTGCGTCAGGCGGATCG
>JAYUHG010000087.1:0-5271 GCA_043767195.1 Gammaproteobacteria bacterium
GTTGCGGTTGGCCCCCAGGCTGATGAAGTTCCTGTCCGTAGCTGGTATGGCCGCCATGTTTCTGGTGGGCGGTGGTATCCTTACCCACGGCATTCCGCCGTTGCATCATGCCATTGAAGGGCTGGCAGCTAGCGCCGGCAGTGTTTTAGGTGTCCTGGTGCCGTTGGTATTGAATGCGGTCGCAGGAATTATCGCCGGAGCGATTGTGCTTGGCGCAGCGATGTTGGCCAGTCGGTTGCGAAGTGAAAATTAGAAAGTGACAATCGTCTAGCCACTAGCCACCAGCTACCAAGCGTGTGTGTAATGCCAGGGAGCCGCGTAATACTCCAGAATTCGCCGCTTTTCACTTCCTTCCTAACATCGTCAACATGACGTACCAATGATCCAGATTCCCATAGAACGCCTCCACCGGCACCCGCTCATCCCTTCCATGTGAACGATCATCATCCGGCGTGATGCCCCACATTCCGTCCACGCCGTAGGTGGGGATGCCAGCGGCCCGTAGATAAGCCCCATCGGTGGCGCCGCTGCTCATGTACGGCACTACGTTTACGCCGGGGAAACGCGCATACACGCCGGCGGTGAATGCCGACATGATGTCCTTCCGCAATGGCGAGGCATCGGTTTCCGGTGTGCCGCCAGGCACGGGCGCTACGTCAATATCTTTGCCCGCCAATTCCGCCAGTTTTGCGCGTACCGATTCCCGCGTGACACCGGGGAAGATGCGGCAGTTCACGGTGGCCACCGCGGTTTGGGGTAAGGCATTTTCGGCATGTCCACCGGTGAGCATAGTGGCGACACAGGTGGTTCGTGTCTTGCCTATGAGCGTTTCCTCGTTCTCGATGCGATCCGCGGCGGCGGTATTGGCGACGTCCGCCGTGAAGTCACGAATGGCCTCACCCACATCGCCGGGATATTGCGGGATCAGGCTGATTAATGTCGCCTTGGTGGTTTCATTGAGCATGGCCGGGAACCGGTAGGCAGAAAGATTAGCCAACGCATTTGCCAGGGCATAGATGGCGTTGTCGGGCCGCGGCACCGACGAGTGGCCGCCGCGATTGCTGGCGGTAAAGGAAAACGAGGCATAGGTCTTCTCGGCGGTTTGCAGGCCAAAACCCAGGGCCTTGCCATTGGCGAGGAAGTCCCCCTGCCCGGCATCTGAATTCAAAGCGAACTCCGCGTTGAGCAGCAGATCGCGCCAATCCCCGACCATGTGCGCGGCGCCCACGCCGTCGGTTTCTTCATCCCCCGTGAAAAAAAGAATCAGGTCGCGATTGGTTTTGAATCCCTCTTGGTGCAGGCGCAGCAGCGTGGTGACGATGGCGACAGCGCCGGCTTTATTGTCATTGGTGCCGCGTCCGTAAAAGTAGCCTGCCTCCTCAATGAGCTTGAAGGGTGGCTTGGTCCAGTCCGAGTCCAGGGCGTCCACCACATCCATATGTGCCAGCAGCAACATAGGGCGCGCAGTGGCCTTGCCCGTGGCCGGAAGACGTACCATCAGTGCCGCGGTATTGGCATAGGGCAACACCCTGATGTTCTGTTCGGCGAATCCGGCCTTGCGAAACACCTCGGCGAGATAATCCGCCATTTGCTTCGCCCCGTTCTTTTCCGTGACGGTGGGCATCCCGATTACATCTGTGTACATCTTGTGTGCCGTGATGCGCCAGGTATCGGGGGCGGATTGCACGGGAGCGGCTAGAGCTACGGACACGAGAAAAATCAGGCCGGGCATTCGCATGGGATTACTCCTGTTTTATGCGGCTTGAGACGGGAACAGGCGGAAGAAATTGCTTGTCGTGGCGGTCGCTACATCTTCGACCGGGATAGAGCGCAAGGTGGCCAATTGCTCGGCCACATGCCGCACATAAGCCGGCTGATTTTCCTTGCCGCGATGGGGCATGGGCGCCAAATAGGGGGCGTCGGTTTCCACCAGCATTCGATCCAATGGTACTTTCTTCGCCGTGTCCTGCAAGTCCTGGGCATTCTTGAAGGTCACAATACCGGAAAAAGAAATCATGAAGTTCAGGTCCATGGCTTGACGAGCGGTATCCCAATCGTCCACAAAGCAATGCATTATGCCTCCCACTTCGCTGGCGTTTTCTTCCGTCAAAATACGGATCACATCCTGGCGCGCATCACGGCTGTGAATAATCAACGGTTTATTCACCGCGCGGGCAGCGCGGATATGCCGGCGGAATCTTTCCTGTTGCCAGGTCAGATCCCCCTGGCTGCGAAAATAATCCAGTCCAGTCTCCCCAATGGCAATCACATCCGGATGTGCGGCCAACGCACTCAGCCGTTCAACATCCGGGTCCTCCCCATCACGGGCATTGGGATGAACGCCCACCGAGGTGGAGATGCAGTCAAATGATTTGGCAAGGCCGAGCAATGCCGGCGCCGACTCCAGGTCCACGGACACGCAAAGCATATGCACCACGCCGTTACGTTGCGCGGCATCAATGACCGCGCCGGCTTCGGCCTGGATCATGGGGATGTGGCAGTGGGAGTCTACGAGTTTGAGAGTCATTGAAAATCAGCTACAAGCAACAAGCGACAAGCTACAAGGTAAATCAGCCGCACTTATTGCTTGTGGCTTGTGGCTTGTAGCTTGTTGCTAGATCGTGTGCGTCGGTCGATCCGACTTCAACGCCCCGGCCAATTGATTCTCAATTTTCATCCTGGTCGCGCCCTTGTCCAACTCGCTGAACTGTACACCGATGCCGGCGGTCTTGTTGCCTTGGGCGCCTTTCGGTGTGATCCAGACCACGCGGCCCGCCACTGGAAGTTTTTCCTTGCTGTCCATGAGCGTCAGCAACATGAATACCTCGTCGCCCAGTTTGTAAGGTTTGGCTGTGGGAATGAACAGACCGCCGTTTTTGATAAACGGCATGTATGAGGCATACAGGGCGCTTTTGTCGCGGATGGACAGCGACAGGATGCCCTGTCTTGGATCTCGTCCTGCGGGTACGCTCACGACAGACTACCTCCTGCTTGGCCTGGCAATGGTTTGCCAATGCACAATAAATTCTTCCAACAAACCCCGGTGATTCAGGTTGAACGGACCGGTTGCCCCCTGGTAGTTACGTAACGCAAGGTCGTAACTGGCCACAAGCTGATGTAAGTCTAATTCATCCGCAATCTGTTGCAAATGCCCGATTTCACTGGACAAGTTGATCGGTGTGCCTGGCGCCAGTTTACACATGACGGCGGATCGGAGGATTTCTTGCAGCCATATCAAGACTTCTGGAAATCCAAAACCTTCCCATTTCTGCGCCACGGTGACCGGATTGGCGCCGCGCTGACGCAATTGGCACAGGTCCGCCAGCAGTTCATCCTGCTTCGCCAACGCCTCGTTCTCCGCCAGTGCTACGGCCCGAAACGGGATGCCGCCGGCCCGCTGCAGCAGCGTCAGCGCCGTGGTTGTATCCAGATCCAGCCGCCGCGCCAGCCATTCCTGGGTGGCGAGTCCATAATCGCCGTTGAATGTCATGATCTGGCAGCGGCTGCGGATGGTGATGGGCAGCCGCCCGGGCTGGTGGCAACACAATAAAAGAATTGCCCCGGCCGGTGGTTCCTCCAGAGTTTTCAGCAAACCATTGGCGGCGCTGCGGTTCATGGCATCGGCGGGATCAATGATTGCGACCTTGTAACGTCCAGACTGGCTGCTGAGATGCATAAAATCCAGCAAGTCACGGATCTCATCCACTCGGATCTGTTTGCCCGCTTCCTCGGGGACCACGCGCCGGATGTCCGGATTATTTCCGGCCTGCGTCAGGACACAGGTCCGGCACTGTCCACACTGGGGCGCACCAATACTGGATTGCTGGCATAGCAAGGCGCCGGCCATATGCAGCGCGAATTCCGCGAGACCGATACCCTCGGGGCCGGTTAACAACAGCCCATGGGGCAAACGCCCGCCGGCGGCGGAGGCTGCGATCTGGTCCCACTGTTTTCGATGCCACGGCAGCATGATTATTTTTTCAGGAGGCGTTGAGCCCGGGCATAGACAAGTTCATGGATAGCAGCGATGTCCGCGCCGGCATTTACCAATTCCACGCGCCCTGGCTCCTGTTCTGCCAAATGCAAATACTGGGCGCGCACCCGCTCAAAAAAATCCTCCTGTTCTCGCTCGAAGCGATCAGCGCCCGCGCCACGCCCATGAGCCCGTTCCCGACCGATGTTCACCGGAACATCCAGCAGAAAGGTAATGTCCGGTCGTAGCTCATTCTGGACCCAGCGCTCCAGTTGGGAGATGCGTTCACGGGAAATTCCGCGCCCACCGCCCTGATAGGCATAAGTGGCATCGGTAAAGCGATCACATATCACCACTTTGCCCGCCGCCAGCGCCGGTCGAATCACTTGCGCCAAATGCTGCGCGCGGGCAGCGAATATGAGCAGTAATTCCGTATCGTCATCTATGGGCGTGGCATCGCGGTGCAACAGTAGCTCGCGTATTGCCTCCCCCGCCGGTGTGCCGCCGGGTTCGCGGGTGCTGAGTACAGGCACACCGTCGCGGTTCAAGGCTTCGCTCAGCAGTCGAACCTGTGTGCTTTTGCCCACGCCTTCGATGCCTTCGAAAGTGATGAAGTGGCTCATAGAGGATAGCTACAAGCTACAAGCAACAAGGGAAGAAATAAGAGCGAGTCATTAAAAGTTTTCCCAAAATTATATTGAACATTCTATTGGCACATTCCTGTCTAACTCTTGTAGCTATTCTTTCCCCAACTGATATTTCCTAACCGCCCGATTATGCTCCTCCAGTGTAGCGGAGAATTCATGCGTCCCATCGCCGCGGGCGACGAAATACAGGGCGTTATCTTCAGCGGGGTGTAACGCGGCATGAATGGCGGCCCGGCCGGGCATGGCGATGGGGGTGGGTGGTAGTCCGGCGTATAGGTATGTATTGAAAGGCGAGTCCAGTTCCAGGTCGTCACGGCGTATATTGCCATTAAAATTTTCGCCCAGGGCGTAAATGACGGTTGGGTCAGTCTGTAAGCGCATGCCCAATTTCAGTCTGCGCACAAATACCCGTGCTATGCGTGAGCGTTCTTCCGTCACACCGGTTTCCTTTTCCACCACTGATGCCATGATCAGAGCCTGATAGGGGTCTGTATAGGGCAGGTCTTGCGCCCGTCCCGCCCACTCTTCAGTCAGTACTTTGTCCATGGCCGCGCAGGCACGCCGGAGAAATTCCACATCCGTGGTGCCGTTGGGAAACCGGTAGGTGTCAGGCAGGAAGGCGCCCTCCGGCACATCCGCGCTGCATCCAAT
>JAYUHG010000088.1:0-12524 GCA_043767195.1 Gammaproteobacteria bacterium
AGGGCTTGGGCCGCGAAGGCTTCGTTGGATTCGATCACATCCATGTCGCTGATTTTGAGCTTTGCCCGCTCCATGACTTTGCGCACCGCTTGGACCGGGCCAATGCCCATGATCTCGGGTTCCACACCGGCGTGGGCGTAGGCCACCAATCGTCCCAGAGGGCGCAGACTGTGGCGTTCCACTGCGGACCTGGACGTCAACACCACCGCTGCGGCGCCGTCGTTAATGCCCGACGCATTGCCAGCGGTGACCGTGCCGCCTTCTTTGAACACTGTGGCCAGTTTGGATAATTCCTCAAGGGTGACGTCGGTGCGAATGTGTTCGTCCTGCTCGAAGATCACCGTTTTCTTGCGGGATTTGATTTCCACCGGAATGATTTGATCCTTGAATCGGCCCGCGGCCACGGCGGCGGCCGCGCGCCGATGACTTTCCAGGGCCAGTTGGTCCTGATCGGCGCGGGTAATTCCATACTTTGCGGCGACATTTTCGGCGGTGACACCCATGTGGCAAGCGTGGAACGGGTCATGGAGCGCGGAGGTCATGGCGTCTATCAATTCGGCATTGCCCATGCGTTTGCCCCAGCGCATATTTTGCGACCAATGCGGGGACCGGCTCATGCTTTCCGCGCCACCCGCCAGCGCCACATCCACATCGCCGAGCATAATCATCTGTGCCGCGGAGACGATGGCTTGCAGACCGCTGCCGCACAGGCGGTTCAGGGTCAGGGCCGGGCTGCCGATGGGCAGGCCGCCGTTGATGGCCGCCACCCGGGACAAATACATGTCCTTGGGATCCGTATGAATGATGTTGCCGAACACCGTGTGGCCCACATATTCCGCGGCCAGACCGCTGCGCTTGACTGATTCCCGAACCACGGTGGCAGCCAATTCACTGGGGGGGACATCCTTGAGTGCGCCACCGAAATCACCGACTGCGGTGCGGACGCCACTGACAACAAAAACTTCTTGGATAGCGGACATGGGTAGAAATCTCCAGGATGGATGGCCCCATTGAACGGGGGGTGGAATGGTGCAATGCAGCAATGGAACCTGTCAAGCCCGAATGGTGTCCATGGTATGAATCATTTTTCCAGTTCAATAGACTCGCGCTTAACACTTCCACAAGGATTTACCTATGCATCGCCCTGCTAACAGCTTGTTATTGGTCGCATTATTTTTTCTGCCCGGATTGGATCTCGCCTTTGCCCATGAACCGGAGACCCTGTTTAATCGGGTGTTTCTGGAGGCCCAGGCCGAAAGGGAAGTAAAAAATGATGAAATTGTGGTGTTGCTGATGAGCCGGCATCAGGGGAAATCGCCCCAGGAGATCGCGGGCCGGGTCAACGCCGATATGGAATGGGCGCTGAAGGAGGCAAAGAAATTTCCCGATGTGAACGCTGCCACCGAGGGTTACAACACATCGCCTTTATATGAGAAAGGCATCATTCAGGGTTGGGAGGCCAGCCAGGAACTGCGGCTGCGTAGTACGGTGGCGACCAAGGCCACGGAGCTGGTGGGTGTGCTGCAGAACAAGCTGCAGGTAAGATCCATGCAGTTTCAACCCACCCGTGCCCAACGGGATGCCGTGGCGGATGAGTTGGTGGCGGAAGCCATGGAGGCGTTTCGCCGTCGCGCGGAGCTGGTGGGGAAACAAATGGATGGCAAGAACTATCGGATCGTTGAACTGCATGTGTCTACGCAGGGCTCCGGTGGTCCGGTGATGTACGCGGAACGGACCATGATGATGGCGAAGGAGTCCGCGCCCGCCGTGGAAGTGGGCACGAGTACAGTTCAGGTCACGGTGTCGGGCAATATCCAGTATTACTGAGCCTGATTCGTCAGGCGCGCTAACGATTTTCGCGCGGCGGCGAGGGTTGCTTCGATTTCTCCATCGCCGTGGGCGCTGGACATGAATCCGGCCTCATAGGCGGAGGGCGCGAGGTACACGCCTTCCTGCAGCATGAAATGGAAGAAGCGATTGAAGCGGGTTGCGTCGCATTCCATTACTTGGGCGAAGCGCGTCACGGTGGGCTGGTTGGTGAAGAACATCCCGAACATGCCGCCGATGGAATTGGTCGTGAACGGGATGCCCTGTTTCGTTGCCGCTTCCGTCAGTGCTCCCATCAAGCGCTTGGTCTTTGCGCTTAATGCGGCGTGAAATCCAGGCACTGATACCTGTTCCAATGTGGCGAGGCCCGCTGCCATGGCCACCGGATTCCCGGACAGGGTGCCGGCCTGATACACCGGTCCCATGGGGGCCAGCATTTCCATCATTTCCCGGCGACCACCGAATGCTCCAACCGGCAGGCCGCCGCCGATGACTTTCCCCAGCACGGTGAGGTCCGGCACGATTCCGTAAAGCGCCTGCGCGCCACCGTGGGCTACGCGAAACCCGGTCATCACTTCGTCAAAGATCAAGACGCTGCCATGGCTGTTACATAGTTCCCGTAGCGCGGCGAGAAATCCTGCTTCAGGTAACACGCAGTTCATGTTCCCGGCCACGGGTTCCACGATGACCGCCGCAATTTCAGCACCCCAGCGCGCAAATGCCTGCCGGACTTGATCTTCATCGTTGTATGCCAATGCCAGGGTGTGTTGCGCCAGATCGGCGGGAATTCCCGGTGACGTGGGCGTGCCCAAAGTTAACGCCCCTGATCCGGCCTTCACCAGCAGGGAATCCGCGTGGCCGTGATAACAACCCTCGAACTTGATGATCTTGTCGCGACCAGTGAAGCCCCGCGCCAGACGAATGGCGCTCATGGCGGCCTCGGTGCCGGAACTCACCATGCGAATGCGCTCAATGGAGGGCATGGCCGCGCAGATTTTTTTCGCCAGCAGAGTCTCAATCTCGGTGGGTGCGCCAAAGCTCAAGCCGCGATCCACCGCTGCCTTCACCGCGGCCAGCACCACCGGATGTCCGTGCCCCAGGATCAGTGGCCCCCAGGAACCCACGTAATCAATGTAGCGCTGGCCCTGGTGATCGATCAGATACGCGCCCTCGCCGCGCTGAAAGAAGATCGGCTCACCGCCCACGGACTTGAACGCCCGCACCGGAGAGTTCACGCCGCCGACAATATATTTTTGCGCTTCCTGAAACAGCGAGTTACTCATGGTCAAGACTCCACAGTGGTTGCAAACAGTGACTTGAAGCGCAACGCCTGTTGCGCCGGATCGGCGGCACCGTAGAGGCTGCTGATCACGGCCACCATATCGGCCCCCGCTTTGATCAATGCTGCGGCGTTGTCGGGGGTGATGCCACCGATGGCCACAATCGGCAGCGTGATCTGCCGTTTTGCGGCGCGCAGCGTGTCCAGAGTGGAAAATGCCCGTGGCGCCTTTGTGGTTGTAGGGAAGAATGCGCCCATGGCAACATAATCCGCGCCGTTGCCGGCGGCGTGAACGGCGCGTTTCACATCGTCATAGCAGGACACGCCAATGATCGAGTCGGGTCCGAGTATGCGGCGCGCCGACTCCACCGAAGCATCATCCATACCCAGATGTACGCCATCGGCCCCCACTGCTTGCGCCAGTTCCGGATTATCATTGATCAGAAATGGTGTTCCAGCGGTTTGGCATAGCGCCAGTAATGCCTCCGCCCGCTGACGTTGTTCCGGTAACGGGCAGTGCTTGTCGCGGTATTGCACGGCACTGATGCCCGCTTGCAAGAGTTCCGAGGTGCGCCGCAGTGTTTCAGCAAAGTCCAGGGATTCGCCGGGGGTGATGGCGTAGATGCCGCGCGCGAATTTGGGTCGTCGTTTCATTTTGAACGCAGTGTTGCAGCGGCAAGCAGGCGATTGGGGTGAAGCTGGCCACGACCGAGGCGACTGCCATTGGCCAGGGCGGCCCAGGTAAATTCCTGCGCCTGGCGCGCAGCTTCAACCAATTCCATGTCGCGGGCCAACAATGCTGCGAGACTGGAGGACAAAGTGCAGCCGGAGCCGTGGTAGACACCGGCGAGGCGCTGGTATTCAAACCGGGTGTGTGTGCCATCGCGCTGATATAAATTGTTAACCACACCGGGCGTATCTTCATCGGCGCCGGTCATCAGGACATTTTCGGCGCCGAGCTGGAGTAACCGCGACGCTGCTTCCGGACCGGTTTCTCGCCCCGTCAGTAGTCGCGCTTCAACCAGATTGGGTGTGGTGACGGTACACAGCGGCAGCAGGCCATCCCGGATCACTTCGAGTAATGGGGTATCAGCCACGGCAGCGCCTGTGCCGGTGCGTAAAATGGGATCCAGCACGATGGGAATGGCTCCGAGCCGCGGGAGCAGATTGATCACGGCTTGGGCAATACCCGCACTTCCCAGCAGGCCGATTTTACAGGCCGCGAACTGCATGTCCGCCAGCAGCAGGTCTGCCTGGGCCGCGAAATCCTTCGTGTTTTGTACATGCATGCCATCAAAGCGCGTGGTGTTCTGGGTAGTGGTAGCCGTGATCAAAGACGCGCAACGCGCGCCACAGGCAAGCATGGTTTCAATGTCCGCCTGAACACCGGCGGCGCCACTGGGGTCATGGCCGGCGATAATCAGGACCATGGGTTCTCTGTGTTGCTGCGTCGTCATGGCCGGTATTCTAGTATTGCCGGGGCCGGAGCGGACGAATTGTCCTGGCGCTGGATGGGTGTTGAACACTGGAGCGGGCAATAATGAAAAGATACATGTGTGTCATTTGCGGTTATGTGTATGACGAGGCCCAAGGCTGGCCCGATGACGGCATTGCGCCGGGCACCCGCTGGCAAGACGTGCCGATTACCTGGACCTGCCCGGAATGCGGCGTCGGCAAGAGTGATTTTCAGATGGTGGAAATGGCGTAGTTCAAAAGGGTTTTATTACCGCCAGCAGCATGATGCCGACCAGCAGCAGGACCGGGATTTCATTGATCCAGCGATACCACACATGCCCATGCCGGTTGCGGTCATGTTTGAAATCCCGCAGCAGAAAGCCGCAATAGATGTGATAAACAACAAGCAGGGCCACCAGCGCCAGTTTCACCGTCAGCCATGAAGTTCCCGTATAGGGTGACAAACCGTTTAGCACCAGGGTCCAGGCGCCAAATACCAGTGTCAAAATGCCTCCGGGTGTCGTGATACCCCAAAACAGCTTTCGCTCCATGATTTTGAACCGGTCTATGCTGATGGGGTCATCCGCCATGGCGTGGTAGACGAATAGCCGTGGCAAATAGAACAGGCCGGCAAACCAAGTCACCATAAATATAAGGTGCAGGGCCTTGGTCCAGAGCATTCAGGGGTTTCCCGGGGACATGTCCCAAGGTAGCAAAGCCGCTGGCACGGGAACAACCACTAATAATCACGGCGCATTTGCTTTCGGCGGTGTAATCACGGTAGGTTTGCGGCACTTCCTTCGTTATTCGGACTTTTCCCAGTTATGGCTAGAAAGACCATCCGCGCCGGTGTCATAGGGGCTACGGGTTATACCGGCGCCGAGTTGCTGCGCCTGCTTGTGAGCCATCCGCAAGTGGAACTCCACGCGGTGACGTCGCGCGCAGATGTGGGCGTTGGCGTTGCGGACATGTTTCCCTGGCTGCGCGGCAATACTGAGCTGCGCTATGTTTCGCCCGATTCGGCGCAGATAAGGGAGTGTGATGTGGTGTTCTTCGCCACCCCCAACGGTACCGCCATGACTCAGGTTCCTGATCTGCTACGCCATGGCGTCAGAGTGGTGGATCTGTCCGCGGATTTTCGGCTCCGGGATGCTGGGGAATGGCAGCAATGGTATGGCATGCCGCATATGGCTACGGAGTTGTTGCCGGAAGCGGTGTATGGGTTACCTGAATTGTTCCGGGACCAGATCCGCGGCGCCAGGTTGGTAGCCAATCCTGGTTGTTACCCGACAGCGGTGATCCTGGGATTTCTGCCGCTGTTGACGGCGGGACTGGTGAAGAGCAGCGGATTGATAGCGGATGCCAAGTCGGGGGTGAGCGGGGCTGGGCGCAAGGCGGAGCTTGGTGGCCTGTTCGCGGAAATGGGCGAGTCATTTAAGGCCTACGGAGTGTCCGGGCATCGGCATTTGCCCGAGATTCGCCAGATCCTCGGCGGTATTGCCGCACACCCGGTGGATCTAACCTTTGTGCCGCATCTGGTCCCCATGGTGCGCGGTATCCACGCGACTTTGTACGCGGAGTTGACGACCGAGGCCGATTTACAGTCGGTGTTCGAAACCGCCTATGCCAGTGAACCGTTTGTGGATGTGCTGCCGACCGGCGCCCACCCGGAGACGCGCGCGGTGCGCGGCAGCAATCTGTGCCGGATTGCGGTGCATCGCCCTGGCCTGGGAGCGCGGGTTGTGGTGCTTTCGGTGATAGATAATCTGGTTAAGGGTGCCGCCGGGCAGGCGATTCAGAACATGAATCTGATGTTTGCGCTGCAAGAAACCGCCGGGTTGGATGTAATCGCGGTCGCTCCCTAGCCGACCCCGATCCTGGATATCCCAAAGTTTTGCTTCCTTCGCCATGAACCCCCTGGTTGTCCGGCCCCATCGCCCGATCCGGTTTGCTCTCGGTGTAATCCTGGCCAGTATGGTGACGGCCATTGTCACCTGGTTCTTACTGGATGTGACCCACTGGTCAGTCATCCGGGGCAGGCTGAAAGCCAGCGCCGAACAGCAGCAACTGATGAATACCTACAAGAGCCTCGAACAGACCAACTCTGACTTTCGTGAGCAGATGATGGCCCTGGAGCGGACAGCCTCCCTGGATAAGCAGACGCAAACATTTCTGCAAAATGAGATCAAAAGCCTGCAGGATGAGGTATTCCGGCTCAAAGGTGAGCTGGCCTTTTATCAGGGGATCATGGAGTCCGCCGGTCAGACCAAGGGTTTGGATGTTCAAGACATTTATATCCGTGGACTGGCCCAGGCCAATACTTACCAGTTGAAGCTGGTGCTTACTCATGTAGCGGATAACGACGCCGAGGCAGAGGGAAGCATGAATATTATTGTCGAGGGTACGCAGAATGGGGCGGCGCGTATATTGGCACTGAACGAAATATCCGCGGAAGGTGGGTCTGATGTCGCTTACAAGTTCCGTAACTTCAAACGCTTTGACGCCAGTCTTCAACTGCCAAGTGGATTTGCGCCAAAGCGGGTAATTGTGGAGTTGCAGCCAAACGATAAAAAACCGTCTAAGATTAAGAAAGTATTTGATTGGCCCGCCACAGCGAACTTGGGAGTTACAGGCAATGTGGGGAAGTAGCAAGAAAACTCGCACAACCCGGATTGATACTCTGATCGGGCAACACTCCGAAGTACATGGCGATATCAAATTCAGCGGTGGCGTACACATTGATGGCGCGGTGCGCGGCAATGTCCGGGCTATCAACGACGGCCAATCCATGCTTTCGGTCAGTGACAAAGGGTCGGTTCAAGGCGAAGTCAGTGTTCCCTACATTGTGCTTAACGGTGTGGTCATCGGCGATGTCCACTGCAGCAAGCACATCGAGCTGTCATCCAAGGCCCGGGTGACTGGAAATGTCTATTACAACCTCATCGAGATGGCCATTGGCGCTGAGGTCAACGGCAAACTGGTTCATACGCCCGATACCGATGATTTGCCCGTGGGATTCCAAGGGGAACGACCGGCGGAGATCCTGGACTAATACCCGACAAAATTACTTGGTTTTTACTGCCCCGCGCTCTATACTCCAAACCTGTTACCTAAATTTCCTGGAGTAGCAGTCATGGTAGAAGTAGCCGAACAGATACCTGATCCGCTGATTTTCACCGATGCCGCCGCCGCCAAGGTGCGGGCACTGGTGGAAGAGGAGCACAACGACGCGCTGATGCTGCGGGTATTTATCAGTGGCGGCGGCTGTTCCGGATTTCAGTACGGGTTCACATTCGATGAGAAGACCACCGACGGTGATACCGTGGTGGAGCGTAACGGTGTGCGTCTGCTCATTGACCCCATGAGCATTCAGTACCTCATGGGCGCGGAGATTGATTATTCCGAAGGTCTTGAGGGCGCCCAGTTCGTTATTCGCAATCCAAATGCGCAAACTACCTGCGGGTGTGGATCGTCATTCTCGGTCTAGTTGGGAGTCACGGGATACAAGTTATAAGTCACAAGTCACAAGGCAAACCAAATCCTTTCCCTTGTAACTTGTGACTTATAACTTATGACTTTCCCCTCGGTTCATATACCGCCCCCAAAATCACCTCCGCGCTGGCTCCGGTAACGGACGGCAAATTCGCGCCCATTCCTTCCACCCGATACCAGGCCA
Source organism: Gammaproteobacteria bacterium (assembly GCA_043767195.1). Taxonomy (GTDB): domain Bacteria; phylum Pseudomonadota; class Gammaproteobacteria; order Eutrophobiales; family Eutrophobiaceae; genus 2-02-FULL-61-13. The sequence continues at coordinate 8,238 of JAYUHG010000088.1, forward strand.
GCCAGGCCATCATTATGGCTTCTACGGCATTGGGTTGAATGCCCAGAATGTCGGTTGATGCGACTTTCGCGGGCGCCAACAAGTCATTCAGACGCACCATCAGGCGCTTGTTGTGGGCGCCACCACCACATACGTAGGCTTCGTCGCAGTGTGGCGCGTGTGTCTTGATAGCATTTGCGATGGTACAGGCAGTGAATTCCAGCAGTGTGGCTTGCACATCCGCAGGCGCCAGTTTGCGAATAAAGGCGCGACCCTGTTGTTCAAGCCACTCCAGATTGAACAGGTCACGACCCGTACTTTTGGGCGGTGCTTGGGAAAAGTAAGATTCTGATTCCAGCGCCGCAAGCAGCTCGGGATTCGGAGTGCCGGTGGCGGCCCAGGTGCCGCCGGCGTCCCAGGGTTTCCCCTGGTGTCGCATTATCCACTGATCCAGCAGAGCATTACCCGGCCCGGTGTCGAAGCCGCTGACCACGCTCTTTCCCTGGGGTGGCAGGATGGAAATATTGGCAATGCCGCCGATGTTAATGATTACCCGCCTCAGGCGCGGTGATCGAAAACGCCAAGCATGAAACGCGGGTGCCAGTGGTGCGCCCTGACCACCGGCTGCCATGTCCATGCGCCGGAAATCCGCCACAGTCCGGATTTTTGTTGCCCAGGCGATTCTGTTTGGGTCTCCGATCTGTAATGAGTTTCGCGACGGCGAATTGGGAACATGGAGCATGGTTTGGCCGTGGCTGCCGATGACGCCAACTTTTGCGGCATTCAGCCCGTGGGTCTTCATGGTTTCGGTGACGCAGGCCGCGAACAGGTCACCTAAGTCGGCGTCGAGGCGCATCAACAGGCTGATTGAAGTGTCAGGGGTGACTGCCTTTAATTCGGACTGGAGAAGATCTGGAATGGGAAACTGATGGTAGGAGATCAGGTCACATTGCCCAGGGGAAAATTCCACCACAGCTACATCCACTGCATCCATGCTGGTACCGGACATCAGGCCGATGGTGAGCACTCCGGGGAAGTCTCAGTGTACGACTGACCTTTCAGCTTCGGTCTCGCCCAGGGCAACCATGTTTCCCCGAGCCGGCGCCGCAATACCCAGTTGGGCGAGGAGCGGAGCGGCCTGTTGCTGAAATCGGGGCCATTGGTCGGTGGAGATGGACTCAACCTTGGGCAGGTCCACGGTCAGCGGGTTGCGGTGTACGCCTGCGACCTGGAATTCGTAATGCAGATGGGGGCCGGTGGCCAGACCCGTCATGCCCACATAGCCGATAATCTTCCCTTGTTTTATGCGATTCCCAGCTCGCAGCCCCGGGGCATATCGGGACAAGTGCGCGTATAACGTGCTGTATTTTTCACCATGGCGTAGTACCACGGTGCGCCCGTATCCACCCTTCCCGCCGACAGAGACCACGGTGCCATCACCGGCGGCCTTGATGGGCGTTCCTTGCGGAGCAGCGTAATCCACACCGCGGTGGGCGCGCATGGAATTGAGGATCGGGTGCCGCCGGCCAAGGCTGAATGTAGAGCTGATACGGGTAAAGTTCAGCGGTGTCCTAAGGAAGGCCTTGCGCATAGCCAGGCCGGATTCGGAGTAATAGTCGGTGTGACCGTTGGCCGCTACGTACCAAACCGAACCGTAACTCTTGCCTTGGTTGACGAACTCCGCGGCCAGGATTGGCCCGGAGCCGATGCGTTTGCCGTCACGAAAGTATTCTTCGTACAAAACCTTGAATGAGTCTCCGGCGCGAACTTCCAGCGCAAAGTCCACATCCCACGCATAAATTGAGATCAAATCCATGATCAGAGGGTCAGACAGGCCGGCTCTCTGGCCAGACATAAATAATGAGTCGGTGATGATGCCCGTGGCAGTCTGTGTCCGTGTTTCCACATCAGCCTTGATCAGGCTGGTTTGAAAAGACTCTCCTATACGGCGCACTTCCAAGGATTCCCAATGGGATGGGGCAAAGCGCAGGGCATCCAGTCTGTCGCCTGCCGCTTGGTATTCGATGGTCTGCCCCGGTCGAAGATTTGTCAGCAGCTTTGCATCCGTGCCCGTGTTCATGATCATGTCCAGTGACTTTGCGCTCAGATTTTCACGGGCAAATATCAGCGACAGATTGTCTCCCGGACGGATCGTTACCGAGGACCATCCCTCCGCGGGCGGCGCCATGTCTGCTACGGAGTCCCTGCGTTCCAACGAATCATTCAGGTTCAGTTCTGCATCCGCGTTGACGGTGCGCGTTGCCCCCCAGTTGCCTGATTTCTGGGTGAAGGGGAACATGGAATGTGTGGTGAGATATAAAATGAGCGTTGCGGCAAGGGCAAATAAAAGGAACAGGAAAGGAACTCGGATCGGAGTGGAGCCAAGCCCCCAACACCGTTTACCCGATTCTCCCCATACCAGCGGTTTGTAGTCTTTTCTGATGTAGACTCTGTAACCCACGGGCTTTTCTGAATAAAATTTACTTAACATTATCTTTTTGTTGTATTTTCGTCAATTACTAAGGCATGGGATCACCCCATTGAAAACACCTCCGAGACATCTGACCGACGCTGAAAAAGAAGCATTGGCTGAAATACAGCGCGGGACCGAGGAGATCATTCAGGTAGCCGACCTGACACAACGGTTGCAGCGCGGCAGGCCCCTGCGCGTCAAGGCAGGGTTTGACCCCACGGCTCCGGATCTGCACCTGGGGCATACCGTATTGCTGAACAAGATGCGTCAATTCCAGGAACTGGGACACCATGTGATGTTCCTGATTGGCGACTTCACCGGCCTGATCGGTGACCCGTCCGGGCGAAATGTGACCCGCCGGCCCATGAGTCCGGAACAGATCCTGACCAATGCGGAAACCTATAAACAGCAGGTTTTCAAGGTGTTGGACCCGGACAAGACCGAAATCTGCTTCAACTCCTCCTGGTGTTCCAAGCTCGGCGCGGACGGCATGATTCATTTGGCCGGCCGGTACACCCTGGCGCGCATGCTGGAGCGAGAGGATTTTAAGAATCGCTTTCACAATGAGCAGGCCATTTCCATTCACGAACTGCTTTATCCCCTGGTTCAGGGCTACGACTCCGTGGCCATGCGCGCGGACGTGGAATTGGGCGGGACCGACCAGAAGTTCAATCTGCTGGTGGGACGCGAGTTGCAGAAGGAATCCGGTCAGGAGCCGCAAATTGTGCTGACCATGCCTATTCTTGAGGGTCTGGACGGTATTCAGAAGATGTCGAAATCCCTGGGTAATTACATCGGCATAAACGAATCTCCCGACGAGATGTTCGGCAAGCTGATGTCCATTTCCGATTCTCTGATGTGGCGTTATTTCGAATTGTTGAGTTTCCGCCCGTTGACCCAAATTGAGCGATTCCGAACCGACGCGGAGCAGGGCGCGAACCCCCGGGACATCAAGTTTCACCTGGCTGAAGAGATAACCGCCCGGTTTCACAGCGACGCCGCGGCTGCCCATGCGAAAAGCGAGTTCATTGAGCGCTTCCAGAAAGGGGCATTGCCGGAGCATATAGAGGAGAAAACCATTGCAGCCGGTGGCATGGAGATGCCAATTGCCAATTTGTTGCGCGAAGCCGGTCTGGTGGCAACGGCTTCCGATGCTATGCGCCTGATTCAGCAGGGAGCCGTACGCATTGATGGTGAGCGGGTTAGCGATGCGCGCCAGCGGATTGCGCCCGGCAGTGAGCATATCTATCAGGTGGGAAAACGGCGCGTGGCGCGGATCAAGCTCAATTAAGCTGTGTTTTCAGCTCAGCGCCATGATTCTTATGAAGTTTTGCGGTAGCGAAGAAATACCTCCTGGAAGCACCAAAAAGCATTGACCCCAGTGGCTCGGTCTGTATAATCCCGCGCTCTCTTCGGGCCATCCGGTCCGGTTCCTTAAAAATTCCAGATCAAGAAATCTGTGTGGGCGCTTAACGTCAGGCGCTTGTGTCACCGGTAGAAGTTTATCGGTGGTCAAGCCATGACGATGTAGATGTAAATTTTTAACGTCAATAACGTCAGACGAGACCGTCGAGCCTGAATAACGATTCCAGGAAACTGGATCGTGTAGTGATTAAACTGAAGAGTTTGATCCTGGCTCAGATTGAACGCTGGCGGCATGCTTAACACATGCAAGTCGAACGGCAGCACAGTGTGTAGCAATACACATGGGTGGCGAGTGGCGGACGGGTGAGTAATACGTGGGAACCTGCCCAATAGTGGGGGATAGCCCGGGGAAACTCGGATTAATACCGCATACGCCCTTCGGGGGAAAGCGGGGGATCGTAAGACCTCGC
>JAYUHG010000089.1:0-2202 GCA_043767195.1 Gammaproteobacteria bacterium
GCGCGCTCCTATGTCCCGGGTGGGCTCGGGGGCTGGGTGATTTACAACAAGAGCGATCCCATGGCACCCCTGGAATTGACCGTGGAGGCGGACGAACGCATTGGCGCGGACGGAAGTGTGGTGCACAAGCTGGAGGAGGCGGGTGTCAAAAAGGAATTGCTGCGGTTGAAGCAGCGCGGCATTGAGGCCTTGACCGTGTCCCTGATCAATTCCTTCGCCAATGGCGTCCATGAAAAGCGCATTCGGGAACTGGCGGCGGAAGTCATTCCTGATATTCCTGTTTCCCTGTCCTCGGATGTGATCCCGGAAATGCAGGAGTATGAACGCACCGTCACCACCGTGGCCAATTCCTATGTGCGACCGCGCGTGCAAACCTATGTGCGCAATCTGCACCGGGAATTAAAGGCCACCATGCCCGATGTGCAATTGCATATTCTGCGTTCCGACGGCGGACTGGCCTCGGCCAATGCCGCCAGTGAGTATCCGGTGAATCTGTTAATGAGTGGTCCGGCGGGCGGCGTCTCCGGCGCGGTGTGGATCGCCAGTCAGGCCGGTTACAAAAATCTGTTAACACTGGACATCGGTGGCACCTCCACGGATGTGGCCCTGGTGCAGAACGGCGCCGCCAAGTTGCGCCGGGAAACCACCGTGGGGGACGTGACCGTGCGCGCCTCATCCGTGGATGTGCGAACGGTAGGTGCCGGCGGCGGATCCATTGCCCATGTGCCGCAACTCACCGGCGCATTGCGTGTCGGTCCGCAAAGCGCGGGCGCCGTGCCCGGACCGGCGGCTTATGGCAAAGGTGGCACCGAGCCGACAGTTACGGATGCGAATGTGGTGCTGGGATACTTGCCTGGCAGCGCGCGCCTGGGCGGCGATATGGAGATCAGTCACGAGCACGCGCAGCAGGCAGTGCAGAAGATCGCGGATGCACTGAAATTGCCATTGATGAAAGCCGCCGCCGGTATTGTGGATATCGTTAACGAAAACATGTGTGGCGCCTTGCGGCTGGTGTCTGTTGAGCAGGGACACGACCCCCGGGACTTTGCCCTCATCGCCTTTGGTGGCGCCGGGCCGTTGCATGCCAATGCTCTGGGTCGTCTCATGAGCAGTTGGCCGGTGATCATTCCCCCCGGCCCCGGCGTGTTGTGCGCCGCGGGTGATGCCACCACGCGGGTTCGGGATGAGGCTTCACGTACTTTGATTCGACGCTTCAGCGCCACCTCCCCCGCGGATGTGACCGCCATCCTCAAACACCTGGCGGAGAATGCCGCCAAGTCACTGGATGCGGAGAAAGTCCCGCGCCAGGATCAAAGCGTCAGCTATCAGGTGGATCTGCGTTACCACGGACAGGGTTTGTTGCTCACTGTGGACGTGGACCTGGATAACCTGGCGCAGAAGGGGTTGGCTGCCATCGGTACGCCCTTTGATGAAACCCACGAGCAGTTGTTCACCTTTGCCCTGGACCTGGAAAAGGAGATCGTCAATCTACGCGCCGTGGTGCAGGGCAAGGCCACCTATATCAAAGCGCTGCGCATCGGCAAGGGTAATACCGATGCGACTGCGGCGATTACCGGTCGTCAGCCGGTGTATATGGATGGCGAGGATCTGCAGGCGAATATTTATGATCGGGCAAAGTTAAAGTCCGGAAATCTCATCCCCGGCCCCGCCATCGTCACCGAGATGGACTCAACCACTTTGATTCTGTCGGGCCACTGCGGTGTGGTGGACGACTTTGGCAACATCATCATCCGCCCCGACGCACAGCACTGAGGACACGGCCATGCCAGCGCAGATACTGCAAAAAAACACCACGCCATTCCGCCGCGGTGAGGTGGACACGATTACCCTGGACATCATTGAGAACGCGCTCAAGAACGCGCGCTTTGAAATGGATGCGGTGCTGTTTCGCACCGCCATGTCCCCGGGTATCCGTGAACAGCACGACGCCTTCCCCATGATCGCCAATGCCGATGGCAAGATGGTGGTGGGTCAGTTCGGGAGTTTTATTTATGGCTTCAAGGAGGCATACCAAGGCACCATTGAAGAAGGCGATGTGTTCCTGACCACGGATCCCTATTCCTGCAATGGCGCTGTCAGTCACGCCAACGACTGGTTGGTGTTGATGCCAGTGTATAAGGATGGGCGCCTGTTGGCCTGGGCTTCCATGTTCGGCCACATGACCGACATCGGCGGTAAGGT
>JAYUHG010000090.1:0-2193 GCA_043767195.1 Gammaproteobacteria bacterium
ATCTCCAGCACACCATCCTTGCCGCGCGCCTTGATGGCATCCGTATCCGCGGTGTCCGGCAGGCTGAAGCGACGGTAGAATGTCCCGCGCACACGCTCCACGCGGCGAAAACCTTCCCGTTCCTCTTCCTTCTCGGTCTTGCGCTCACCACGCACGGTAAGTATGCCGTTCTCGGCTGTGATCTCAATGTCCTTGGGATCCACACCCGGCACGTCGGCCAGAATTACAAATTGCTCCGCTTCTTCCTTGATGTCCACCGCCGGTCGCCAGGCGCTGGTAACCACGTTGGAAGCATCATCGCTGCCACCATCAAATGCACTCATATCCAGGTTGCCCAGGCGATTGAGTTCCCTCTGGAAACGATCCAGCAGGCTATAGGGTTCGTAACGTACCATTGTCATGTTGCACCTCCTGAAGTTTGCGAAATTGCCGTCACGCTCCTGTAAATGGGGGACGGATGGAGGATTTCAAGTGCAGGTTGTCAAATTTTTCATAACTCGGAGGTACGGTTCGTCACCCCGACTGAAGTCGGGGTCCAGTATTAAATTTCTGATTGCCGTCCATCGCATGACAGCAGGCCGGACCCCTCGGCAACATTTACACGCGGTATGCGATGGTAGTCATCACTCGCGCCATCAGCCCCATGAGAGTGCGCACCGGGGCCGGCAGCTCCGCGGCGCCGGATTGTGTTGCCTGAGTGGCATGACGGGCTTCGTCGTCGCGCATGCGGCGCACAATGGCGCGACTTGGCGCATCGGCTGCGGGTAATTGTTCAAGATGGGATTCCAGGTGTTGAACCACCTGACGCTCTGTCTCCGCCACAAAACCCAGTCCCCACCGATCTCCGAACAAACTGGCCAGGGAACCGATGGCAAATGATCCGGCGTACCAGAAGGGCTGCAACAGGCTTGGCCGGCTACCGAGTGTCACCAACCGCGCTTCGCACCATGCAAGATGGTCTTGTTCCTCCCGGGCCGCCTGCTCCATGGTCATTTGCGTCCCCGGATCCCGCGCCCACAACCCATGGGCCTGGTACAAAGCCTGGGCTGCCACCTCCCCGGCATGGTTTACCCGCATCAACCCCGCGGCATGTGTACGCTCCCCGGAGGTAAGATGGGAATCAGGCACGGCGTGTGCTGGGCTCTCATTTATAGTGTGGGTGGGACGCCGAAGAGCCGCCCCCAGGACGCGGTCCAGACCGATAATGATGCGGTCCAACGGTGTCATATCACGCGGGTTCATTGCCATGCATCCAAGATTGAAGTTTCTCGCCAATTTTCCTGTAGATTCAGTATATTGACACCATTCAGGCCAGCCCGTACTATTGCGCGTCTTTTTGCCGCATATCGGATTATTATTCCATGAAAACCTACACTGCCCGCCCGGCGGACATCAAGCGCGATTGGTTTCTGATTGACGCCAGTGGCAAAACCCTCGGTCGCCTCTCCACCGAGATCGCCCGCCGCCTGCGCGGCAAGCACAAAATCCAGTTCACACCCCACATGGACACCGGCGATTATATCGTCGTGGTGAATGCCAAAGAGGTGCGCGTTACCGGCGCCAAGGCCAAGGCCAAGATGTATCACCGCCACTCCGGCTATCCCGGTGGCCTGAACAGCATCAGCTTCGAAAAACTGCAACAGACCAACCCCATTCGCATTATCGAGACAGCCGTCAAGGGCATGTTGCCCAAGGGCCCCCTCGGTCGGCAGATGTTCCGCAAACTGCGCGTGTATGCCGATGGTCAGCATCAGCATTCCGCCCAGCAGCCCCAGATCCTGGAGGTCTAAAACAGTGACACAAGAAACCTATTCCACCATTGGCCGCCGCAAGAGCAGCACCGCAAGAGTGTTCCTCAGCAAAGGCGCCGGCAAAATCACCATCAACAGCCGCACCCTGGAGCAGTATTTCGGTCGCGAAACCGGTCGCATGATGGTGCGTCAGCCATTGGAAACGGTGAAGATGACTGACAGCCTGGACATTAACATTACTGTCACCGGCGGCGGTATCACCGGCCAGGCCGGCGCCATCCGCCACGGCATTTCCCGTGCTCTGATTGCCTTCGATGAAACTCTGCGTAGACCCCTGCGTCTGGCGGGTTTCGTTACCCGGGATTCACGGGAAGTGGAGCGCAAGAAGGTTGGGTTGCATAAGGCGCGGAAGAGACCGCAATACTCGAAGCGATAAAGGCAG
>JAYUHG010000091.1:0-12431 GCA_043767195.1 Gammaproteobacteria bacterium
CTGAACGAACAGGTACGCAAAGCACACGGTCATCGTAAAGAAGTCGTCGGCAAAATCCGCACCGCCCTCAAGCGCCGCCTGCGTCAGGAAAAAATCCACGCCCAGGTGGTGGGCCGGGAAAAACATCTTTATGGCATTTACCAGAAGATGCGCACCAAGGGACTGTCGTTCGATGAGGTCTACGACATGTTCGCGTTCCGCATTATTGTGGACACCGTGGACGACTGCTACCGCGCCGTGGGCACGGTGCATCACCTGTACAAACCGGTGCCGGGTAAATTCAAAGATTACATCGCCATACCAAAATCCAATGGCTACCAATCCCTGCATACCGTGCTGTTCGGCCCCTTCGGCACGCCCATTGAAGTGCAGATCCGCATGCGCGAAATGAATGATGTTGCCGAAGCCGGCATTGCCGCGCACTGGCTGTACAAATCCGGCAGCGCCAGCGAACGCAGCGGCGCCCACAAGCGCGCCCGTGATTGGCTGCGCCGAATCATGGAAATGCAGTCCACTGCCGGTAATCCCCAGGAGTTCCTGGAAAATGTAAAAGTGGACCTGTTTCCCGAATCGGTCTACGTCTTTACGCCCAAGGGCCGCATTGTGGAACTGCCGCGCAGTTCCACCGCCGTGGATTTTGCCTATGCCATTCACACCGATGTGGGGAATGCCTGCGTCGGTGCGCGCATTGACCGGCGCCTGTCGCCGCTGGGTACACGTCTGGTCACTGGCCAGACCGTGGAAGTGGTCACCGCACCGGGTGCGAACCCGAATCCCGCCTGGCTGAATTTTGCCGTCACTGCCAAGGCCCGCTCCAATATCCGGCACTATCTGAAGCACCTGCAATTGGACGAGGCCGCGGCACTGGGCAAACGCCTGCTGGTGCGGGAGATGCAATTACTGAATTCCAGTTACGATGCCATTCAGCCCGCACACCTGCATAGGGTGCTGGCGGAGACGCATATCAGTTCCGAGGAACAATTGCTGCAAGAGGTGGGTCTGGGCAACCGCATGGCCCCAATCATCGCGCGCCAATTGCTGGATGACTGGGCCGCGACACCGCTATCCCATGCCAAGACCACCGACGATAACGCGGCGCCACTGCTGATCCGCGGTTCGGAAGGAATGGTGGTGAATTTTCCAAAATGTTGCCGCCCCATTCCGGGCGACCCGATCCTGGGCTTCGTCACCGCCGGTCGCGGCATCGTCGTGCATCACCAGTCCTGCACCAACGTGGCGGAATACCGCAACCACCCGGACAAGTGGATCAACGTCGGCTGGGAAACCGGCATCGAGGGAGAGTATCCCACCAATATCCGCGTGGATGTCACGAACCAGCGCGGCGTACTGGCGAAGCTTGCCGCCGTCATCTCCGATCAGCAGGCAAATATCGTCAATGTGGAAATGAAGGACAAGGATGATCGCTACACCACATTGAAATTCGTCATCGAGGTACGCGACCGGCAGCATTTGGCCCAGGTGATGCGGCGAATTCGTAGCTTGAAGCACGTGACTCGCATAAGCAGGCGGTGAGTCTAGTAAAAAGTTAAAAGTAAAACGGTGCCAGTTATTGAGCGCACGGCTTCTTAACCTTTCACTTTTAACTTTCCATTTTTAACTTTTAACTTCAACAAGGATCAAAACAATGCCGAAAACCGTCATAATCTCTCCAGCCGCCCCCAAAGCCATCGGCCCCTACTCCCAAGCCGTAGCCCAGGGTAAAACGGTCTATCTGTCGGGACAGATAGCGCTGGACCCCAACACCATGGAAATGGTGCCCGGGGATTGCCGCGCCCAGGCGGAGCAGGTGTTTCGCAATCTGTCTGCGGTCGCCATCGCCGCCGGTGGCACTCTGGCAGACGCAGTGAAGGTCAATATCTACCTCACTGATCTGGCCAACTTCGCTGTGGTCAATGAAGTCATGGCGGGCTCCTTCAAACAACCCTATCCCGCTCGTGCCACCGTGGGTGTCGCCGCTTTGCCCCGAGGCGCACTGGTGGAAGTGGACGCCGTGCTGGTGCTTGGCGGCTGAATGTTGCAATCCACCGGGGCACGGGATTGCCGCCTACTCCGCAACTGAATACCCCACTGGGCCGCCTGGCCGGTGTCGGCCCGGCCACGGAATCCCGCCTGGCCCATCTCGGGCTGCGTACCCTTCAGGATTTCCTGTTTCATCTGCCGCTGCGCTATGTGGACCGAACCCGCATCACGCCCATGGGTAGTTTGCGCCCGGGGCAGGAAGCATTGGTGCAGGGTGAAATTGAGCTGGCGCAGATCCGTTTTGGCCGCCGCCGCAGTCTGGTGTGCCGTGTCAGTGACGGCACCGGCGCGCTGGTGTTGCGCTTCTTTCATTTCAGCAAAGCCCAGCAGGTCAACCTGGAGCGCGGCGCCACATTGCGCTGCTGGGGGCAAACACGGGCCGGGGGACGGGGATTGGAAATGGTTCACCCGGAGTACCGGCGCGTGGCGGAAACCGGCATGGAACAACTGGAAGAGACGCTGACACCTGTTTACCCCAGTACTGAGAAACTGCCCCAGTCGGTGTTGCGGCGGCTGGCGACCCAGGCACTGGCGGCGTTGGGAAATACCCCGGAAGCACTGGAAGATTTTCTGCCCGAGCGCGTATGCCGCAACCTCGCCCTGCCCGCTTTGCACGACGCCATTACTTTGATGCATGCCCCGCCACCAGGTACTGACACGGAACAGTTGCTGACCGGGCGGCATCCGGCGCAAAAGCGGCTGGCCTTCGAGGAACTGTTGGCGCACCAGATCAGCTTGCGACTGTTGCGCAAAGCGGTACGCGCGTTGCGGGCGCCGAAATTGAGTCCCGATGGCGGTAACTTGATGGGGCGGTTTTTTGCGGCGCTGGAATTCAATTTGACACGGGCACAGCAACGCACCTGGCAGGAGGTGCAACGGGATATGTGCGCGGCGAAACCCATGTTGAGATTGGTGCAGGGGGACGTAGGCTCAGGGAAAACCGTCATCGCCGCCGCCGCCGCGGTGCAGGCCCTGGCTTGTGGGTATCAGGCGGCATTGATGGCGCCCACGGAATTATTGGCGGAGCAACACCGTGACAATTTGTCGCGCTGGTTTGCCCCAGTGGGACTGCCGGTGATGATGCTGACGGGCCGCGCCACTCCAAAGGAACGCAAACAACAATTACAAAGGCTGGCTGACGGCGAATCGGCACTGGTAGTGGGCACCCATGCCCTGATCCAGGAGGGCGTGAAATTCGCGCGCCTGGGGCTGGTGATCATAGATGAACAACACCGTTTCGGTGTGCATCAACGCCTGGCACTATTGGAAAAAGGCGCTCTCAAGGACGCTTTTCCCCACCAATTGGTACTCACCGCCACCCCCATCCCGCGCACCCTGGCTATGACGCTGTTCGCGGATTTGGATGTGAGCGTTATAGACGAACTGCCACCAGGGCGGCAGGCGATTCAAACCGTGGTCACCTCCGCGGGGCGACGGGCGGACATTATGTCCGGCATTCGCGCGGCCTGCGCCCAGGGACGCCAAGCCTACTGGGTCTGCCCGCGCATTGAGGAAGCCGAGGATGACCAGTATCAGGCCGCGGAGGAAACCGCGCGCCTGCTGACTGAACAGTTGCCGGATCTACGCATTGGTCTGGTCCACGGCAAAATGCCGGGCCGGGAGCGCGACCGGGCCATGGATGCCTTTCGTGCCGGCACATTTAATGTGCTCGTGGCCACCACGGTAATCGAGGTGGGCGTGGATGTGCCCAATGCCACGCTCATGGTGATCGAAAACGCGGAGCGCCTGGGGCTGGCGCAACTACATCAGTTGCGCGGTCGCATTGGGCGCGGCGCCCATGCCAGCACTTGTGTGCTGCTCTACCAATCACCCCTGGCAACCCTGGCCCGGGAACGGCTGGAAACCATGCGCGCCACCACCGACGGATTCGTCATCGCGGAAAAGGATCTGGAATTGCGCGGCTCAGGGGAGTTGCTGGGTACGCGCCAGACCGGATTGCAGCGCATGCGCGTCGCGGACCTGGCGCGGGATGCGCGAATGATCCCGCAGGTGCAAAGGGTCGCTGACATGCTGATCACCCATCACCCGGATCGCCTGGCGGCGCTGACACAACGCTGGGTAGCGCCGGATGCAGCATTGGGCTCTGTGTAGAAAATGGGGTCGGAGTGAATTATTTTGGTACGCTGTACTCCCAGCAGTCATTACTGGCGTTCACCGCAATGATCCCAATCTCAATGCACCAAAATAATTCACTCCGACCCCATTTTCTCCGGCTGGCGCTTTATGCCCGGCTTGCCCGGCTTGACCGGCCCATTGGCGCACTCTTATTGCTCTGGCCAACACTGTGGGCGCTGTGGATTGCCGCCACCGGTTCACCCAGCTTGCACCTGTTGCTGGTGTTTGTGCTGGGTGTGTTCCTGACCCGGTCCGGCGGCTGTGTCCTGAACGATATTACTGATCGGGACATTGATGGTTCCGTGGAACGCACCCGTGACCGGCCACTGGCAAACGGCAGCGTGTCACCGCCGGAGGCTTTGGCCCTGGCTGCTGCTTTGTTCTCCCTGGCCTTCCTGCTGGTGTTGACCACCAACCGTCTGACGGTGCTGCTGGCATTTATCGGCGCCGTGCTGGCCGCTATTTATCCCTTTATGAAGCGCGTTACCTGGGTGCCGCAATTCTTTTTGGGTTTGGCCTTCGGTTGGGGGATCCCCATGGCCTTCGCGGCCCAGACTGGTACCGTGCCGGCGGTGGCCTGGATGCTGTTCATGGCCAATATCCTCTGGGCCATGATTTATGACACCATCTACGCCATGGTGGATCGGAACGATGATGTGCGTTTGGGCATACGCTCCACCGCCATCCTGTTTGATGATGCCGATACTACAATCATTGGCGTCATGCAGATTATGATGCTGGCGGTGCTGATGTTGATCGGAGTCAAGTTGGAACTGGGACACTATTATTACTTCGGCATTGTGCTGGCCGGCATACAGTTTTTCGCGCACCAAATCCTTATCCGGGATCGTTCCCGGGAACAGTGCTTCCGGGCCTTCATGCTCAACAACTGGGTCGGGCTCACACTGTTTGCCGCCATTGCCATGGACTTGGGGCTCAACCTATGAACAGCAGATTTGTCATTTCAATTTTGTTAAGTATTGCTGCCGGTAGCGCCGACGCGGACACGGAAGCGCGCGTTGTGGAGGAATGCCGTCGCATCGCGGAAAAACTCGCCAGCGTCGAGCAGGCGGAATGCCTGGATCGCAGTCTGGCAAGCACACTGGGCGAATCGGTTCAGGGTGCGCCGATCCTGATCAAAGAATATGCACCGCTCACGGAACGGCAACCACGCGCAAAAGTGTTGCTTGTGGGCGGCATCCATGGCGACGAATATTCCTCGGTCAGTATCGTCTTCAAATGGATGGGCATTCTGGATGAGCATCACTCAGGGCTGTTTCACTGGCACATTGTTCCGTTGTTGAATCCGGATGGCCTGTTAGGCAGGGAGGTGCAACGCATGAATGCCAATGGCGTGGATCTGAACCGGAATTTCCCCATGCCGGATTGGGAGAATCTGGCGCCCCGTTACTGGATGGAAAAAACCGAGAGCAGCCCGCGTTACTTCCCTGGGGAGAAACCCCTGAGTGAGCCAGAGTCCCGCTGGCTGGTGGACGAAATCAACAGTTTTGCCCCGGATGTGATTGTGGCAGTGCATGCACCCCACGGAGTCGTGGACTATGACGGCCCGCGCAGCGGCCCGCGCAAATTGGGCCGGCTATACCTCAGCTTGCTGGGAACATTCCCTGGCTCCCTCGGCAACTACGCAGGTGTACAGCGCCGCATCCCGGTGGTGACCGTGGAACTGCCCTACGCCGGTATCATGCCGAAACCGGGTGAAGTCGGGGCTATGTGGCGCGACCTGGTACGCTGGTTGACGAAGAATACCCCCGCCACACACCCCATGGCCGAAGAAAAGTCAGTTCAGGAAACTGACCCCTCATAGAGAATACGCCAGCGGCCATCGGCCTCCTGCTTCCAGTACTGGCGTTTTACAAAGCGGCGGTGATTTCGGTCACTGTTATAGTCCTGCTCAAAAGTGACTACCAGCAGTGTTTCTTCACCGGGGTAGAGGAACATGCTCTGCCCGGAAATTCCCACGCGAATAAATTGTTTGCCGTCGTTGACCCTGCGCTTGTACTCAACCCAGGCGTCATAGTCCATGCCCAGACCTGAATAGGCCGGGGAGTAGTGGCGTAAATATTGCTCGGTGTCCCGGCTCTCCCAATCCTTGCGCCACTGTTCCACCACCGTGGCCAGGCGCGACTGGCGCTGCTGCCATTCGGCTCGCGCAATCCATTCAATCCCATCCGCGAGAATAACCGGCGTTTCTCCGGGCGCAATGTAGGGTTTGATGCGCTCCAGATCGGTATTGCTCAAAATCACGCAACCGTCGCTGTCCCGGGGCGGACGGCTGAAGGTATTGCTTGGTGTGCCATGCAGCCAGATGCCATAGCCGGTGCGCCCACGGCGCTGATCCCAGGCATTTGGATAATCAATCGGGAAGGCGCCTGAACCATAGAAATCCGGCAGCTTGTCCGGATCAATCACACCAGTGACAAAATAGACTCCGACCGGGGTTTTCTGGTCGCCCTGGGCCAACTTGCCGATGCCGTTCTTGCCGATGGTGGCGTAAAAGTCGTGTACCAGATGAGGCACACCGCCGCGGTTTTCATACAAATAAAGCCGGGATGTGGCCATATTCACTATCACGACATACCCCTGCCGTTCGCTGAGTTTGACCAGGACCGACGGTATTTGATCCTGTGGTGGTGGCGCGCTGTAATGCTGCAGGCGCGCACGGGCTTCATCGCGCAGGGCATTGATTTGATGGTAGGGCGCAAACGGGATGGCACCGAATTCCGTAATCGGCCCGGATCGGGACTGCAATAGATCCGCATAGACCATTTGCGCCAGGCGGAACCCAGGGTTGGCCGCCAGTAATCCACGCAGGTCAGTCATGGCTTCATCCACGCGGCTGGCGCTGACCTTCTGCAGCACCTGCACCAGCATGGCTTCCTGACCAGAATCCATATCATGCACCCGGGCGTGGCTGGCGATCAGATTCCCGGCTGAGGCCGGAAGCGACCAGCACGACAATAACAAAAGGTAAGTAATCAACTTGCGCATCATGGCCTCGGCGAATCAGTGCACGGCTTCTTCAACAATCTTCCAGTCCATGCCGGACTTTTTCATAATCACAGTCTTGCTCACCTCATCGTTGAAGGCGTCGGACTGAAAGTGCTGGCGGAAGGAAACCTGCGCATGCTCTGGGCCATGCTGCATGATCTTCATGTCCGACACGCTGACCTTGATGAATTTCGCCTGCGACAACCGCGCACGGCGTGTCTGTTCCCACTGAGCGCGGTCCACACCATCGGCGGGCACGAACTCGGCGCCATAGGCGGCGAGATATGCATCCACATCCCGCGCAGACCAAATCCTGGCCCAGGATTCAATTGCATCGCGCAGATCGGCCTCGACCGAAGCCGCGGCCTCCACCGGAACCGCCTCTGGTGCCGGTGCCGGCTCCGACTCCGACTCCGGCTCTGGAACGGGTGCCGGCGCGGAGGATGCGTTTGCTGTTTGCGCCGGAACCACTTCCGTCACGGGTTTCGCCTTCGGCACCGGCTCTGGAGCAGCGGGCGGTAACTGGCCTGGGGCGGCGGCTACAACGCCGCCGGAAATGTTTGGCTCGGGTGCTGGTTCAGCCGCGGCGGTTGCCTGGCTATCCGCCGTTGGGATAATTTGCCGTGGCGCCGGAAACAAATCCCCGATCAGCGCCAGTTTAGCTTTGGCAGACGTGTTGGCCTCGTCCAGTTGCAGCGCGTGATTGTAGGCCTGGCTCGCCATTTTGGCGTAGATGTCACCCAGGTTCTCGTGGGCGGTGGCATAACTGGGATGGGTATTGATGGCTTTGCGCAACGCCTCCTGGGCGGCATCGAAATCCCCGCGCGCGGCATGTACCACCGCGAGATTGTTATAGGGTTCCGGCAATTCGGGATGTTCTTCGGTAATGTGCTTGAAAATACCCGCGGCCTGATCCAGGCGGTTCATGCGGGTCAACACTAGTCCTTTGAGAAACTGCAGCGTCACGTCGGAACTATTCTTGGCCAGGTCGCCTTCAACCTGGTCCAGTGCCGGTTGCAACTTCCCTTCAGCTATCAGCGCTTGAACGTCCGCGGCGGCGCCATGGCTGGTGATAGCCCAGAAGGCAAGTACAGCGGCAAGCAAAAGTCTCACGTAATATTTCTCCAAGATTGGTCTGTCCCGCTGTTGGCGGGGATAACCGGCAATATCAGGGATGCACCAGCGTTCCCGGTCATTTTATGGGGAGGACTGGTCCAAGGCAATTTCGCCGCATGCCACGGGCACCGAGCCATAACGAGCAGGAAAGCCGGCATACACGTCTTTTAGCAACGCATCGTCCTTCGGCAGACGCACATCAACCCAGTGTATCTTCCGCACCTTGGCATAGGGCACTACCACGGGCTGAAAACCCTGCTCACGCAACTGCTGCAGGCGTTTATTCACATCTGCCTGGGAGGAAAACAGCCCCAGAGACACGGCATTGGCCAGATCGCCGCGATCAATCAGGCGATAGTTGCCTATACCCTTCGCGGCCAGTGTGGAAACCATGGCCTCGGCCCCCTGTCGTGATGACTGCGGCGCCAGGTAGACCCAGAACAGGCTCTGATTTGCATCTTCAGTGACACGGCTGCGCATGGGTATCTGGCGCGCACGAAACCAGTCCGCCAGCCATAGGGCGTGTTTCTCTTCTGGCAACGGCCCAAATGAAAAACAGGAGTATTCCACCGGGCCTGCGTTCGCATCCGGCAACTTCAGATCCGGGAGTTGATTGACCAGTTCATCCGGGCCGGCGCCGGTGGCGGCCTGAACCTCCGCCGCCACGCTGGATTCCGTCGGCAGGCCCGGATCATTCACCACTTGCGCCGCTGGTTCATAGTCCATTTGTCCCGAATCCTCTACCAGCACCGCCGGCGGCTGAGCCAGCTCACGCACCAGGGTGAGTCCCGCTACGCCCGCCGGCAAAGTCAGGGCCTGGGTGTAATTTTCCCGCTGCATGCGAATACCCTGATCCAGTTGCCAGCCGTAGTACACCAGATTCAGTGCCAACAGGCACAAAGCCACCCATCTCATACTGTCAATCCTTCCCGGCCAGCAACATGCCGTCGAATACCAGATTGTGAATATGCACAGCGGACGGCGGCAATAATGGCAACATGCGCGAGGCATCGCCGCCTGTGACGACCAGCTTACCGCCGGCTCCACATTCACATTCCATCAGTTCCAATGCAATGCGCAACATTCCCAGCATGCTGATCAGACTGCCATTGGCCACGCAGGCGCCGGTGGATTGCCCGAGACCCAGGCTGGCCTCCGGGCCGGCTTGCCTAATCCCAGCAGTATTTGCATGTAACACCGACTCCGACAAAGCAAACCCGGGGGTAATGAGTCCCCCCAGATGGCGCCCTTCTGCCGTCACCATGTCAACCGTCATGGCAGTACCAATATCCACAACGCATACAGCGCACTGAAACCGGTTCCAGGCGGCAAGCATGGCCAGCCAGCGATCCACACCCATCTGCCCCGGCTCAGAATAAGCATTATGTACTCCGCATTGCCGCGCGCGCGTCAATAATTGCACCGGCTCCCGCCCCCAGAGCGAACCAATTATATTCCTCGTGGTCGCGCCCACTTCGGGATCAGCGACGCTGGCGAGCAGTATCTGGTCTGGGGTTGCGAGTGCCTGAAAGTGGCGACGCAATTGCCCTTCCCACTCCGCGGCATGCCGATCCACCGCACCCTGTTGGGAATACTGGTCCCCAGTCCAGGTGGCCCACTTGCCGCGACTGTTACCCAGATCAATCAGCAGGATCATTCAGATCACACGCAGACTCAAATCGCCGGAGGAAAATTCCCGATCCACGCCATCTACGGACAGACGCAGCAAGCCGGCGTCGGAAATGCCCAGCACTCTGCCACTGAGGGTTCCCGTGGGCATACGCAGTACACCATCGTGGCCAATACCGACATCATACCGGCGCCACTGGGCAAGGTAGTCGCCGGCGCGATCAACCGCCAGCGCGGCCAACATATCCATTAATTCCTCCACCATGGCGCCGGCGACATCATTGCGCGACGGCAGCCGCGGACAACACTGACTCAGATCCACCGGCCGATTATCGCCCTCAACTTGAATATTATCCGGCAACCGCACGTTTACCCCCACGCCTATGACCACGTCCATGGGGCCAGCGGCCTGGGCGCGAGATTCAATCAGGAGCCCGCCTAATTTACCGCCATTGAACACCAGGTCATTGGGCCACTTGAGGCCGATATTACCGATCCCGAAACGCAACAGCGCTCGCACCAAAGCCGCACCTGCCAGAATTGACAAGGCGCCGGCACCGGCGGGAGCCGGATCCAGCCGCCAACCAAGAGACAGGCAGATGCCGCTGGCCAGTGGCGAACTCCAGTTGTTACCGCGGCGTCCGCGACCATGGGTCTGATACTCCGCCAGTAACACGCGCCCGTGACCATCCGGCGTGTGCAAAAGCCTCTGACTGGTGGAATCAACGCAAAAATCCACACGCAACTCTTGTATCGCGGAGCGGATGTCAGGGCGCAATCCAGCCTGGATTCGTTCCGCGTCCAGCAATTCCAGCGGCTGCGCCAGACGATAACCGCGCCCGCGAAGACGTTCCAGTTGCACACCCCGCGCCAGCAGTGCGGCAAGCCTTTTCCACACCGCAGCCCGGGTCACCCCCAACATTTGCGCCAGATGTTCACCGGAATGCAGCCCGCCATCGGCCAAACGCGCCAATAGCAGCCGGTCAGGATCAGGGGTTTTGAATTGCGGCTGAATGATCGGGAACCTGTTCAGTAATAACCGGGACTACCCGGTGGGAACCAGCAACACTCATCGCCGGCAAGAGAATTGTGTCCAGCGCCTAGGTACCCTTGGTAATGTCAAAAATTTCATCATCTCCCCCATTGCGGGAGGATTTCGACTTGCCTTCGCTACCGGCGCGTGCAGCGGGCAGCAATGTTTCTTCCACGTCCGCTGCGCCGCCGCCAGCGGGCAGCAGCGTTTCGTCGTTGGTCGCGCCCGCGGATCCGGGTAGTGTGGAAGACAACGGCAGCAGCGTTGCCTCTTCGGATTCCACGCTGTCCCGCAGTTCGTCCATTTCATCGCCGCCGACAATCGGTGCCGGATACGCTTCCGGTTCCAGTACAAAATCCGATGCTGCCGGTGCGGCAGCGGCCACCGAAGCGCCGGCGCGTACCCCGTCATGGGCCAGCACCGTAACACCGGACTCAGCAACTTCCGGCATGACAAAATCAAACTCCAGCTTGTGCAGTCTGATGCGGTCCCCATGTTTCAACCGTAGCTCGGAGCTGACCAGCCGATCATTGACAAAGGTGCCGTTGATGCTGCCCTGATCCATGATCCAGTAACCAAAATCCTTAAACTCGATCAACGCATGGCGACGACCGATGGTGGCGCTGGGGACCACAACATAGTCAAGAAATTCAGTGTCTTTGCCACCGACCCGCCCCAGCATGACTGGCTTACTCCCCAGTTTGTACATGCCCTGGGACGTGCTGCCGCTGACATCGCGCAGATAGGCCTCGGCCGCATATTGGCGCTGCTCCGCGCGCGACTGACGACTGCGTTTCAACAGAATAATGATGATGGTAATCAGCGTCGCGATCAGCACGGCTGCGGATACGAGAATAAACGTGGATCGAATACGGTCATCGCTACTCACGGTCGGGGCCGGACTCGACACCGCCGGGACTACGGTCGCAGGAGGCGGTGTGTCAGTCACTAAAGACTCGGTAGCGGTTACAGATTCCGTAGCCAGGGATTCGGTTACAGCCGCGGGCACTCCTGCGGCCATGGTGCTGGTTTCCAGGGTTCCAGTATCTGGGGAACCAGTATCCGAAGTGACCGTATCAGGTGCGGTTGTATCCGCCGGGGTTATGCCCGATGCGGTCGTATCTGTGGCGGCAGGCGGTCCGGTAAAACCCGGATCCGCCATGTCCGGCATCGGCAGTTGTTGCTCCACCACGGCATCCGAAACAGGGGCGGAGGGGGACTCCTGGGCACGAACCGCGCCCACGCCAATTACCACAGCGGCTAGCACAATGCTGATCCAGCGAATGCTCATAACTACGGCGTCCGGGCGCGAGGAAAGTCGCATATTATACGGTTTGCGGAATCTCTACCGTACAACGGTCAGGGAAGCGGACCGCGCGCCACGGGCCGGGCCGGGTCCGAGCACCATTCGCTCCACGAACCCACATACAGCCTCGGCATGGGTAATCCCGCCGCGGTGGCGGCGAGG
>JAYUHG010000092.1:0-5209 GCA_043767195.1 Gammaproteobacteria bacterium
CTCGGGCCCGTCTCCGACAATTACCAGGCGCAAGCGATGGCCCGCGCTGGATATCCGTGCCATCGCCCGCAACAGAATGTCCACACCCTTACCTTTCACCAGCCGGCCAACAAATACCGCGGTCTCGTTCTCACGAGAACCCGCATCTGACGAGCGAAACACCACCTTCGTATCCACTCCCATGGGCGCCAAATGCACCCGGACCGGGGAAACGCCCTGTGCCAGGATAGCGGCGCGCATGGCCTCACTGACGATGGTGACAATTGCCATACGACGCAGCACAAGGGCTTTCAGCCAGCGCACTACGCCGGCATTCAATCCATACAGATCTGTGCCATGAACCGTGCATAACACCGGCGGTCGGTCGGGGCTAATGGCGGAAACCAGCATCGCTATTGCGGCCTGCGGCAATATCCAATGGGCATGGATCATCCTTGGTCGCAGAGTCCACGCCAATCGCAGGGTCGCGAAAAATTGGGCGGTCAGAAAGAAGGGCACTTGCAGCAGCGCCAGAGGCTGACGCCGCAATCGCTCGGGGATGCCACCATCATAAGCCAGGGACTGCCAAGCCTGCGGTAGGTAGCGAAAGCGATGTATCGAAACGCCATCCACGATTTCGTACCGGCATGCACCACTAGCGTGGGGCGCCAGCACATGCACGTCGAACTCCCCGGCTAACTGGCGGCACAGATCCATAACGAATGCCGGAGTGGTATCACCGGCCCAGCGCGGCAGGGTGGAGGTCAGGACCAGGATAGTGGGCAGGTGTTTCGGTGCTAACATTCGCCGTCGCCCCGGCACTTCATTGGGGGTCAGTTCTTGCGCTGGTAGATCAGCGCCGTAATCTGTTCCGACACCAGACCAATAAGAAATACGAACAGGGACGCTAGCAACAACATGGCGCTCATGATAGTGAAGCGGGTGGCAGTTAGATATGTGTAGGCATAATTCGCTATCCCCAGCACGAACAGGGACACACTGATCGGAAAGAAAATCTTCAACGGCGAGTAGAGCGTACCGATACGAAAAATAATCAAAGCGAAGCGCACCCCGTCGCGCAGCGGTCGAATATGGCTTCTGCCCACACGTGCGGCCGCCGTGATCGGGATGTATTGCACCGGATAGCCAGCGCGCAGGAAAGCCATGGTGATGGTGGTCGGATAGGAAAAACCATTCGGCAGCAAGTGCAGGAATTCGCGGAACGATTCAGCACGGACAGCACGAAATCCGGAAGTCAGATCGGCGATAGGATGCCCGGTAATCCAGCTTGCCAGCGTGTTATAGAACCTGTTCCCGAGCATGCGTGACACACTGGCCTGGGAGCCACTGCCGCGCGCGCCCACAACCATTTGGTAACCTTCGCCCAGCTTTGCCACCAGACGTTGCACATCAGCGGCCGAATGCTGCCCATCGCCGTCCATGAATACAACTACATTCCCGGTCGCCGCCCGGACACCGGCTTTCACGGCCGCGCCATTGCCCATATTTACCGGCAGGGAAACCACACGCGCGCCGCATCGTTCGGCAACGCCTGCCGAATTGTCGGTGGATCCATCGCTGACGACGATCAGCTCGCACAGGGGGTACATCTGGCGCAACTCGGGCAACAGGGTCGCCAGGGCGATGGCCTCGTTGTGGGCTGGGATTACGATGCTGAATTCGGCGGACATTTTATCGTGGTTGTCATTTCTTGCTCCGAGACGCGTCAATTTTCATTTGCTGCTCCAAGGCAGCCAGTTTATCCCGGTAAGCGAACCACGTTAGGGGCTTGCGGTCCAGAGCGGTCTTGAATTGCGCAATTTCCACCGCCGCCACCTGGTACTTTCCCAGTCTGGCAAGCAATGCAATGTACTGCCAATGCCGGTTCAGATTTGGGCCTGACTCCTTGGCACGGCGTTGCTGCTCCAACGCACCGGGAAAATCGCCCAGCAAGATGCGGAGGGAACTCGATAACTGGTACAACACCGGGCGTTCCCGCACAAAATGCGGATTTGCCGCGAGACCATCCACAACCCGCAACAACCGTTGCGAGTCCAGATTTGGGCACTCCCCCCCGGCCATAACCAAAACATGGGTATCAAGTTCCGCCAGGAAATCGAAGCCGGCGCCATCCGTCGCCACAGCCAGCTGCTCCAATTTCGACCATACCGTCGCCGGCACTGGTTCATTGTTAAAACACGCGGCAATGGCCGCGAGGCGCAGCCAGGGCAATATGGCGCTGGGAAACCGCGCAGTAAGGTCACGATAGAACGCAGCCGCTTTCTCTGTTTCGCCGGTGCTGATATAGCGCGTACCCAGTTGGGTCAGTGCCCAGCGGGACAGCGGATGGGATCGGACCATCTCCTGGGCAAACAACACGGGCTGGCGCCAAAGCAGCGTGTTCTGCACGCTGACCCAGGCGACCAATGCCGCATACAGGCAGAGCGCGACTGCGGCGGGACGAAACGACGGCAGCCGCGATTCCAGTTGCAACAGACTCCACGGGATCAACATCAGCAGCCCCACGCTGGGGAGATAGTTCCGGTGCTCGAAAAAGATCTCCAGATTCAGGTGCGTGGATTCCAGCAAGTGCCCGGCAAAAAACCACAGCAGGCCGAAGGCCAACATGGGCTGGCGGCGGCGGCCAAGGACCGCCGCGCCGGCCAATAACGCCACCATGGCCACGGCCGGTAATGTTACCAAGGGTTCAAGCAAGGACCGCGAAACAGGGAAATCATCGTAGAATAGACCATAGGCGGAAGGCCTGGGGACAATGAGATTCCACAGGTAAGTCAGCAACACCGGCGCCTCCGTCAACGCCTTCTGATACATGGAATAGGGACGCCAATGGAAGGCGTCCGGGAATGCAATCGCCTGCCACACCAACCATGCCCCGATCATGACGGTCGGCAGGACCAGGCACACCCAGCGCCAGCGCCGGTATCCGGGGGGCTCCCGGTCGGTACCGACCAGAGTTTGATCCAGCACCAGGATCAGTACCGGAAGCAGAATCCCGTTTTCCTTGCAAAGTGCCGCGGCCAATGTGCCGAGGATTACAGACAAGGTCATGGTGATATAACCACGCCGCATTTGGCCCGCCTCCGCCAAGCGCCGGCCCCCTAGATAGCCCAGCACACCGAGCAGGACAAATGCGGCGGAGAGTTGGGTCATGCGTTGGACAATGTAGAGCACAGTGGACAAATGCATGGGATGCAACAGCCACAGACCCGCGCTGAATACGCAAAAAAAGTCACCCGCCATCTGTGACAGGCCCAAGCGCGGCGCCAACGCACGACTGAGCAAATACACCAGCACCCCATTGGCCAAGTGCAGCAACAGATTCACAAACTTGAATGCAACCGGGTTTCCCGGCCAGCTTGCCGCCTGCAGAGCGAAACTCAAATAGGACAACGGCCGGCCCAGCGGACCGGCCATGCCGCCTGCCACGAATGCGAGGACGCCGTCGGTGTCCACCGCGGAAAGCAAGTGCAGATTGTAGTAATCGTCCAGATAAAAACCGCTCTGCAACCCGGGCAGATAAATAAGGGCCGCCAACAAAACCGCAAACACCATAGCGACCGTGGCCACGGAGCGGTAGCGAATTTCGGCTGTGGAAGGCATGAGTTCGAATCCTAACCGCTGAAAGCGAGCGCCGCTTGTGTGTTCCCGACACAAGCGCCATACAGTACATCCCTGTACATAAAAAAAGGCCGGCAAAGCCGGCCTTTTTTCATAACAGAAACGCCTAGATTACTTGCAACTGCCCGGCATGTACTTTTGAGCGACCGAAGCGGGAGAAGGAGTTAACCCGCTGCTGATAAGGGCGCCACAGCTCCAGTTCCTGCCACCATCAACCGTGTCAATGGAAAATGAACTGCCTCTGATCGCCGCAGCGGCATTTGTGCTGCCCAATGTCGCCGTGACAATGCCGGTACCGGGAGCGGATGCGGTAAAAGAGATGTTAGTCACATACTTGCCCAAGGTGGTTCCGCCCAATGCAGCTATTGTTACTGTCGTGAGGTCGCCCTTGGATGCGTATGTTTCCGCCAGCGAGACCTTGTACTGGGACGTGAGACTGATGGCTTCCGTCACCTGCGCACGAGCCGTGTAGTCCTGATAGGACGGGATAGCGACCGCGGCCAGAATGCCGATGATAGCCACAACGATCATCAACTCAATAAGGGTAAAACCCTGTTGGATCTTGTTCATTTCTTTATGCTCCTGATTTTATGTCTGGGGATAAATAAAGCGCTTTATTTTATCTGCCGGGACATGCCCTGCCGCAGATGCCGAATCAACTGCAATTCCTGGGCCAGATCCCTATCTCACTGAACCCCCGGCATTTTATGGGGCAGGCGTCCGTTGGACGATGAATATTGTGACGAAAATTGTCAACCTTTGACGTTAATGTGAACTCCCCTTGCGCCTTGCTGCCACTGCGCGCAAGGCGTCAAGGCCAGTGGTATCGGCTTTCCATATTGCCTGAGCCCGCAACATGTCCGCGTCCTGTAATAAGTTAAAGGCGAATTCGGCGTCCTCGGGCGCACCGCGCGCCAACGCTTGCTCGGCCAACAATAATCTTCCGTGCAGCCCAAGGCAGGCTGCGGGCAGGTCCGCAACAGCACCCTGAATTGCCGTGCCCCGAATCGCCACCAGCAGCCGGCATTGGTCCTGACGCAAGAGCCGGTAATGCATATTCATCCAGGGGTCGAGCGGGGGGCTGATGCCATCAATAACCTGATAATAATCCGCAAGCTGCGCAACAAGTACGGCACGTTCCGCCACCCCGGTCATCCCCTTGCGCACCTGAAAAAACAACCCGAAGAAATCCACGCCGTGGGTATGGGGAAAGTCATTACTGTAAAAAATTGGGCGCGGCGTTGAGGAAATAAATGCGCTAATCAGTTCGCGCAAGTCCGGCTCGGGTAATGCGTAGGGCCGGAACAGTTTGCCGTCCAAACTCAGGCTGTGACCGTTCACGAGCAGCACGTCAGGACGCAGGCCATTCACATGATGCAGATATCCGACCGGGCCGCTGACCGTATCCGCATTTGCGTACAACACGGCATGTTCGGGCAATGCAGCGAGGATCGCGCGCCCATAGGCGTCGGCCCAAATATCTTCAGCCCGGTAATTTGCCGGCCAGTACAGCAACAGGATGCTACCCGCCAGCAAAACACCAAGCGCGGCTTGCAAGAAGGCAAGCCTAATGGCAGCCGTCCGTCGTGCC
>JAYUHG010000093.1:0-2181 GCA_043767195.1 Gammaproteobacteria bacterium
GCCATGGCCTTCGTCACCGGTCGCTCCGGCGCGGGCAAGAGCACACTGCTGCGCCTGATTGCCCTCATCGAGCGCCACACCCGTGGCCAAATCATCGTCAATGGCCAGAATCTGGAGCGCGTCACCGGCGGGCGCATCCCGCTTTACCGGCGCAACATTGGTTTTACTTTCCAGGAACACCGGCTGCTGTACGACCGCACGGTGTTCGATAACGTGGCATTGCCGCTGGTGGTGGCCGGACATCGTTATCAGGATATCCGGCGCCGGGTACACGCGGCGCTGGATAAGGTCGGCTTGCTGGACAAGCAGAAACAATTACCCATCGCCCTGTCCGGCGGGGAGCAGCAACGTGTGGGTATCGCCCGCGCGGTGGTGCATCGTCCGGCGGTATTGCTCGGCGATGAACCCACCGGCAACCTGGATCCGATCCTGTCCTGGGACACCATGAAGCTGTTTGAACAGTTCAACCAGGTGGGTGTCACGGTGCTCATCGCCAGTCATGACCTGGACATGATCCGGCGCATGAAAAAGCCAATCGTTACTTTGCGCGAAGGCCGCATCCTCACTTCAGGCGGCGGGACTGGAGAATGAAGGCATTGCGTCGGCGCATACCCGCCGATCTTGGCCGGCTCATGACGGCCTGGATCAGCCAGCACCTGCAGGCGCTGCTGTATAGCGCCGGCCAAATGTATCGCAATCCCCTGGGCAGTTTGCTGACCACGGCGGTAATCGGCATTTCCCTGGCATTGCCGGCGGCGTTCTATGTGGTCCTGGTTAATTCCGAACGGGTCGCCGATGGCTGGGGCGGCGCGGCCCATATCACCCTGTTTCTGAAAATGGACGTGCCCGCGGAACGCGCTGCGGCGTTGGCTGGTGATTTACGCAAACGCGTGCAAATTGGGGACGTGCAACTGATCACGCCGGAACAGGCCCTGGCGGAATTCCGGCGCACCTCGGGCTTCGGCGATGCCATTGAGCAGTTGGATGAAAATCCGCTGCCGGCCGTATTACTGGTCAAGCCCGCCGCCGCGGGATCCACCGCGGAGGCATTGCTGGCGGAGTTGCGTGGACTGCCGGAGGCGGACACCGCCCAGTTTGATCGGCAATGGGTACAACGCCTGCTGGCATTGTTGAATATTTTGAAACGCGCGGTGTGGATCCTGGCCAGCCTGCTGGCCATGGCGGTACTGCTGATCATCGGCAATACCATTCGCCTGTCCATCTACAGCCGCCGCACCGAGATCGAAATCAACATGCTGTTTGGCGCCACGGCGGCCTTCATTCAGAGGCCGTTCCTGTACAACGGCTTCATGCACGGACTGGTGGGAGCATTGCTGGCCTGGATACTGGTGTCCGGCGCCGTATATCTACTCCGATCACCGGTAGCGGAGCTGGCAACGCTGTACGCCAGCGACTTCGCCCTGGCCGGGCTGGACGCCCAGGAAGTCCTGAAGTTATTGGCCACCGGCAGCCTGTTAGGGGTAGCGGGGTCCTGGCTGGCCATGCAACGTCATCTGCGGGGCATCACTCCTTTCTGACCTTGGTTGGAGGCGGTGGCCAACGATTTGATGCCTACTTTTCACCCCAATATAGCCTGATCTTTGATTAAATCTCCTTAATTTCATTCAGTTAGGGAACAATGGCTGTTATTAGCACTCTAATCAAACGAGTGCTAAACTTTATCCATGAATGAATCTGGGAGGTTTGAATCTATGAATAACCCATTGGCCCTAACCTTGGCGTTGCCCACCGGTTCTCTGGATGCCTACGTCCAGTCGGTGAATAGCATTCCCATGTTGAGCGCCGAAGAGGAACGGAATCTGGCTCGTCGTTTCCGCGACCACCAGGACCTGGAAGCAGCACGACAACTGGTGCTTTCCCATTTGCGCTTCGTGGTGCGCGTGGCCCGGGGTTACAACGGCTACGGCCTGGGACACGCGGACCTGATCCAGGAAGGCAATATCGGTTTGATGAAGGCCGTGAAGCGTTTTGATCCGGAACTGGGTGTGCGGCTGGTGTCCTTCGCCGTGCATTGGGTGCGGGCGGAGATGCATGAATTCATTCTGCGCAACTGGCGCATCGTCAAGGTCGCCACTACCAAGGCGCAGCGCAAGCTGTTCTTTAATCTGCGCTCGGCCAAGAAGCGGCTCGGCTGGATGAATGGCGAGGAAGTGGACGCCA
>JAYUHG010000094.1:0-2177 GCA_043767195.1 Gammaproteobacteria bacterium
TAATTTCCATGATGGACGCTCCTCTTGTTGAATCCGAATCGGAATTGGATTCTGGCGCATCGACGCCGTCAGAGGGGCGTCCATCTCATCACCCACGAAATTATCTTTTGAAATCAAAGAGAAAATCGTGGATGTCCTCGATCCTTTGCTGCAACAGGATGGATTGCTGCGCTGGCACCGCGCGGGGCTGCGCCTGAGCCGGGGCGTGGAGCGCCTCCAGGTACTGCACTTCACTGCCACGTTGGACGAGACGGCCACCGGGGCGCGTTTCGCCGTGGATTCATGGTTTGAAGCCAATGGCCGGCCGCCCCATATCGTTCCCATCGGGGACTGGTCACGGGGCTGGCGGCCGCCCGACAACACCGCGCAGTCGGGCCGGAATTCCGGACGGTATTGACGTGGACTGCGGCCACATTCAGACTGGCCCCGGATCTCTATCGCCCTGCCGGGGACATCGGCCATGCATACTAACCTCATCGATCTGCCGTCCGCGCCCAGTTCTTTGCGCGGCGAGGGGGAATCGCTGCACAATTCCCCGGTGCACATCGCGTTCCTTGACGGCACCCATGCACGCGGTGTGCTGCGCGTTCTGGACAGCACCCAGGAATCTCTGCGGATAATCGATCGGACTACCGGCGCGGACCAGACGGTGGTGTTTGCCGCGATCCGCTGCGTGACCTTTGAACGGGACCTTGACTTCGTGCAGGGTACGCACCCTGCCCTGTTAAACGCTGCCACTGCGCCAGCCGGAATCGCGCCCCAGGAAATCTCGGTAGCGTTTGTCAATGGCGAGATCCTCACGGGGCGGGCCTACACCGCCGTGGCAGACGGGCTCGGGCTCCATATCTTCATGGCGGGTGATGACACGCGTGCTCATCGCCTCTTCATCCCGCTCACTGCATTCAAGGATTACCAGCTCGGGCCGCGGCTCGGGGAGATGCTGCAACGCGAACACGGGCTTGACCCGAAGGCCGTTGCGCTGGGGCTGAAGGCGCAACAGGAGATCCGCGCCAAGCCGCTGGGCCACTACCTGACTGAGCAGGGAATCGTCAATGAAGCCACGCTGCGCCGCGCGCTCACTGAACAAGGCGTGACGCCGAACCTCAAGCTGGGAAACATCCTGCTCGAGGCCGCATTGATAACGCAGGAGCAACTGGATGCGGCACTGGAACTGCAGCGACAGGATCGCGGCCGCCGGCTGGGCGACCTGCTCGTGCAAATGGGTGTGGTCAATGAAGATCAGTTATACCAGGCCCTGGCGCGCAAGCTGGGCACCCCTTTTGTCAGGCTGCGTAACTTTGAGATTGATCCGGCCGCCCTGGCACTCATACCGGCGAGCATCGCCACGCGGGAAGTTGCGATGCCGCTGCTCCTGCAAGAGGGGTACCTGGTCGTTGCGGTGGCAGATCCCACGCGCATTGACGTTACCAAGGTGCTCGGATTTGTGGCGAACCGCAAGATAGAGATTACGGTCGCCTCGGCAAGCGACATTCGCTGGGCGATTGAAAAATGGTATGGCGAGACATACGGCAATGCACCCGGGACAGGCGTGGCAATCCGGCCGCAGGATGAGAATGCGGAAGAGATTCAGGAAACCGAATTAAAGCGGCTCGCCGAGGAGAAGCCCATCGTGCGGCTGGTTCACAACCTGTTTATGGATGGTTTCAAGCGTGGGGCATCGGACATTCATATCCGCCCGGTTTCCAAGGGCGTCCAAATTCTGTTTCGCATTCATGGTGCCATGACCCAGTTCCGAAACTTCGGCAAGAGCCTGTTGCCCGCCATCGTCAGTCGCATCAAGGTGATTGGCGGCATGGACATCGCGCAACGCCGCCTGCCCCAGGACGGCAGGGTACGCATCGCCATCGACGGCCAAAGCCGCGACATGCGCATCTCCGTGCTGCCGACGGCGCATGGGGAGAGCGTGGTAATCCGCCTGCTGAGCAGCGCCAGTCAACTCAAGCCCTTGCATGAGATTGGATTCAGCGCGACGGACACTGACACGCTCCGGGAAATGCTGCACCGCGGTGCGGGCATGATTCTGGTAACCGGGCCCACCGGCTCCGGAAAGTCCTCGACCCTGTATTCCGCCCTGGCCGAGCTGCGCAGCGCCAACCTGCACATCATCAGCGTGGAGGACCCGGTTGAGATCATCATGGATGGCATCGAGCAGATCC
>JAYUHG010000095.1:0-5190 GCA_043767195.1 Gammaproteobacteria bacterium
CGGACGCGGGCCTGTGGCTTTCAAGGGCGCGCGGAACATGACACCGTGCGCGCGGTGAAGTCGGCGGTGTCCATACCGGTGCTGGCCAATGGCGATATCAACAGCGTTGACGAGGCGCGCCGGGTGTTGGAACAAACCGGTGCCGACGGCATTATGATTGGCCGCGCAGCCCAGGGACGCCCCTGGATCTTCCGCGAAATTCAGCATTACCTCGGCACGGGTACTTTGCCACCGGTGCCAAGCCGGACCGAAATCGGCATGATCCTGCTGCGGCATCTAACACGGCTGTATGAATTTTATGGCGAACACCAGGGTGTGCGTGTGGCGCGCAAGCATGTGGGCTGGTATCTGCGCTCCGCCGGCGGCGCGGAGGCCCTGCGGGCACAGGTCAATCAGGCCGAGCGCAGCGCGGATCAGGTGGCGGCCCTGAGCGCATGGTTTGGCTTGACTGAATTTGAGGTCGCGGCATGAATGCTGCCCGCAAGACCGGCCTCGGCGGTCGTGTCGCGGCGACACTGCGTGACAACGTACGCGAGGCCATGGAGCGTTATTTCCACGATATGGACGGCCATGATCCGGCGGGACTCTACGACCTGTTCATGTCCGAGGTGGAGCGACCGCTATTTGAAATCGTGATTGAAAACACCGGCGGCAATATCAGTCGCGCCGCGCAACTGCTGGGCATGAATCGGGCCACGCTGCGCACCCGTCTGGAAAAATACGGCATAGATTCCTGACGCCAATGGCGCCGGTGTTTCGGCGCCCATGCCGCGTGGTGCAACAAGCAGAGGACCCATGGCCGTCCGCAGAGCACTCATCAGCGTTTCCGACAAGACCGGCATCGTGGCTCTGGCGCGTGGCCTGGTCGGGCTCGGTTTTCAAATACTATCCACTGGCGGCACCGCCCGGCTGTTGCACGACAGCGGTATAGCAGCGCAGGAAATCTCCGACTACACCGGCTTTCCCGAGATTATGGATGGACGGGTAAAGACCTTGCACCCGAAGGTCCATGGCGGATTGCTCGGTCGCAAAGGCGTGGATGACGAAGTGATGCGCGCCCAGGCAATTGATCCCATTGATCTGCTGGTGGTGAACCTGTATCCCTTCGTCGCCACCGTCAGTCGTCCCGAATGCACACTGGATGAAGCCATTGAAAATATAGATATCGGCGGCCCGGCCATGTTGCGCGCCGCGGCCAAGAATCATGCCCGCGTCGGTGTGGTGGTGGATGCCGGTGATTACGATGAAGTGCTGCGCGAACTGGCCGGCGACAATGGGCAATTGAGCGCGGCTTTGCGTTTCCGGCTGGCGCAAAAAGTCTTCGCGCACACCGCGGAATACGATGCCGCGGTGTCCAATTATCTCGGCGCCGTGGGTGCCCATGATGAGTTGCTGGATTTCCCGAGCACATTTACTTTTCAGTTCCGGAAATTACAGGATCTGCGCTACGGCGAAAATCCGCATCAATCCGCGGCCCTGTATGGAGAGCCGCAGCCGGCCTCAGGCACCGTGGCCGGCGCGCGCCAGGTGCAGGGCAAGGAACTGTCCTACAACAATCTGGCCGATGCCGACGCCGCCCTGGAGTGCGTGTTGGCATTCGCCGATCCGGCCTGCGTGATTGTCAAACATGCCAACCCCTGTGGTGTGGCTGAAGCGAACACCCTTCTGACGGCCTATGAACACGCCTATGCCACCGATCCCACCTCGGCATTTGGCGGCATCATTGCCTGCAACCGGCCCCTGGATGAGGCCACCGCCCAGGCCATCGTCGCCCGGCAATTCGTGGAAGTGATTCTGGCGCCGGAGGTGTCCGATGGAGCATTACGCGCCATTTCCCAGAAGGCCGGAATTCGGGTGCTGGTCACGGGCAATCGCACCCAGGCGCTGCGGCAACTTGAATTAAAACGTATAAGTGGTGGTTTGTTGATCCAGGACAGTGACGCTGAGTTACTCAATTCGCAGGATATGAAAATCGTCAGTGGTCGGGCGCCCACGGAAAATGAAATGGCGGATCTGTTGTTTGCCTGGCGCGTGGCCAAGTACGTCAAATCCAACGCCATCGTTTATACCCGTGGACGCCGCACACTGGGTATCGGCGCCGGACAGATGAGCCGCGTATACAGCGCCCGCATCGCCGCCATAAAGGCAGCGGATGAGAAACTGGAAGTGCGCGGCGCGGTCATGGCCTCGGATGCGTTTTTTCCGTTCCGGGACGGGATTGATTCCGCCGCCGCTGTCGGTATTCGTGCCGTCATTCAGCCCGGGGGTTCCGTGCGTGACGGGGAGATCATCGCCGCGGCAAATGAGCATGACATCGCCATGGTGTTTACCGGCATGCGGCATTTTCGCCATTGACTGTCGGACCGGGTGTGACGAAACGCGTACTCGTGGTTGGCGGCGGTGGGCGCGAACATGCGCTGGCCTGGAAAGCGGCCCAGGACGCCGACGTAGCGCAGGTATTTGTCGCGCCCGGCAACGCCGGAACAGCGCGGGAAAAGAAACTTTCTAACGTGCCGATTCGCGCCGAGGATAGCGTGGCGCTGGCGGACTTCGCTGAGCAACAGGGTATTGATCTGACCATTATCGGGCCGGAGGGTCCGCTGGTGGCGGGCATTGTGGATCAGTTCCAGGCCCGGGGTTTGCGTTGTTTCGGTCCGTCCGCGGCGGCTGCGGCGCTGGAAGGGTCCAAAACCTTCAGCAAGGATTTTCTGGCCCGGCACCGGATCCCCACGGCGGCCTACGGCAGTTTCACGGCATTGGATCCGTGCCTGACATTCATCCAATCTCGGTCTGGTCGTGTCGTGGTGAAGGCCGACGGACTGGCGGCGGGTAAAGGTGTGGTGGTGGCCAGGGATCAGGCCGAGGCCGAGGCCTCGGTGCGGGATATGCTCGCCGGCAACCGCTTCGGCGCGGCGGGGCAGCGGGTGGTAGTGGAGGATTTTCTCCCGGGTGAGGAGGCCAGTTTCATGGTGGTCAGCGACGGCACCCACGTGGTGCCCCTGGCCACGTCCCAGGATCACAAGACGCGGGACGAGGGTGATCGGGGTCCGAATACCGGTGGTATGGGCGCTTACTCACCGGCAGCGGTGGTGACGCCGGACGTACATGCACGGGTGATGTCAACCATAATCGCCCCGACCATTGCCGGCATGGCGGCGGAAGGCACGCCCTATGTGGGGTTTCTGTACGCGGGTCTGATGATTGATGCAGACGGTGTTCCGCGAGTACTGGAATTCAATTGCCGTATGGGTGATCCGGAAACCCAGCCCATCATGATGCGCTTAAGCAGCAGCCTGGTGGAACTGTGTATGGTGGCAGTGGCGGGCCAACTGGCGGTCTATCAAGCGCAATGGGATCAACGTGTGGCCTTGGGCGTGGTGCTGGCCGCCGCGGGCTATCCTGATGATGCGCGCAAGGGCGATGTCATTCACGGCTTGGAGGAAAACCTGGGTGAGGATGTCAAAGTATTTCACGCCGGTACTGCGCTGCACGGTGACGCAACCGTCACCAGTGGTGGCCGCGTTCTGTGCGTGGGCGCCCTGGGTGAGGGCGTGGCCGAGGCCCGGCAACGGGCCTATGGGGCGGTGGATCGCATTCACTGGCCGGGCGGATTCTGCCGTCGTGACATTGGTCATCGCGCTCTGTCCCGAATCTGATTACGTTCCAGCACTCTTAATCGGCCAGTGCCCGGCATGAAAGGGCGGCTATTCCAGCGGGTGCTTGTCAGTCAGCGCGAATTTTCCCTCGCGCGCAGTACCGCCGCCCTGGTCTTTAACGTGCGATTGGTGGGTACGCGGGAAATCCGGAGATCACTGCTTGATACATTCGATCAACGCTTGCGCCGTGCCGGGCGCTGGCTGGAGCTGGACCGGGATAATGCTGTTCAGTTGCGGCTGCGCGGCACCGGATCGGAAGTGGACTATGTGGAGCAAATGCTGGTGGCGCTGCCCGCGCAGCCGGTAAAAGTCCCGGAGGGTCCCGTAGCTGCCGTATTACAACCCCTGCTGGGTGGCCGGGCATTGCTGGTGCGGGGAGAACTTCTTGTGCGTGTGACGGATTATTTGTTGGAAGACAATGACGGGAAGATCCACGCCCGTCTTGCGCGGGAACAGATGCCGCGGTCGTTAGCAGGCCCGGCGCTGACCAGTCTCAGATTGTGGCCCCTGCGGGGCTATGAAAAATCCAGCCGGCGTCTGTGGGGGGATATGGAAAGCGTGCTGAAATGCGCCAGCGTGGAGACCGATCCGGCCCAGGCATGGCCGACTCTGAGCGGCGGAATGGATACGCCGGCACCGATCAATGCGCCAATCCCCCTGCGGCCACGCCAGTCCGCAACCCGCGCCTCGGGTCTCATTTTGCTCGGGCAGTTGCGCATTATTGAAAGCAACGTCAACGGCATCCTGGGGGACACGGACACCGAATTTCTGCATGATTTTCGTATCGCCTGCCGTCGCAGCCGTTCCCTGCTGACCCAGGTGCGTGGCGCATTTCCGGCGCAGGGTTTAGCGCCCCATCGGGAAACCTTCTCCTGGTTGAGCCGGGTTACCTCACCACAACGCGACCTGGATGTATTCCTGGCTACGTTGCCGGATCTGTCGGCCCGGCTCAGCGGTCGCCACACCAGAGCGTTGGAGCCTTTGCATGATCTGCTGACCCAGCGCCGCGCAGTGGAGCATGAACGTCTGGTACAGGCCCTCACCAGCGCCAGATTTCGGGATTTTCTTCCCGCATGGCGTCAATACCTGGAAGGATTTGCCGGCGCACGCGCACCACGAAAATTGGCGTCGCCCTATGCTCTGGATGCCGCCAGTGGAACATTAAAACGATTGTATCGGCGCTTGCTGCGCGATGGTGTGCGTTGCGGCATCGGTGCCTACAGCCCGGTGTTGCATGAGTTGCGCAAGGACGGCAAGAAGTTGCGTTATTTGCTTGAGGCGTTTCGATCACTTTATCCGCAGCCGGAAGTGGATGAGGTGGTGCGGCGCTTGCGCAAGCTGCAGGGTGTACTGGGCCAGATTGTTGATTATCACGTACAGCGTGACTGGCTGTTGCAGTGGCACCAGGACTATCTGTCCCAGAGGGATGCGCACTCAGAGACACTGACCGCCATGACCGCCCTGGGTTCGTTGCTGGATCGTCTGGAACTGGAAGCCCAGCGGGATTTTGCCCGGCGCTTTGAACAGTTCGCCG
>JAYUHG010000096.1:0-12270 GCA_043767195.1 Gammaproteobacteria bacterium
GGAGGATCCTCATGCCACAGAGAACCATCGCCTTGCTCGAACGATTAGCAGATGCCGGATTTAAAGATCAGGATTTCCGGATCATTCATCACATGCCGGGTATTACCATCAAGGCGCATCTTGCCTATTGCACAAAGACCGGGACGTTCCATGGCGACGGAGGAACGAATGCACTGGTGAGGGAGCGCCTCGCGTTGGTGACTTCCGCGTATTATTGCGGCGGATTTTCGATTCCTGCGCGACCGGGGGTGTTCAACGCGCTGGGGAATGCAGCCGTTGCCGAGATTCCGAAGAAAGGACAATAGCCACGAAACGCCCTAAATTACAGGCGCTTGCGCGGTTTGCTGTGGTATTGTGTGACCAGAAGATTTGGTGCCGAGAAGAGGACTCGAACCTCCACGGTGTTACCCACTGGTACCTGAAACCAGCGCGTCTACCAATTCCGCCATCTCGGCTTGGGATAGGGAATGACTCTGAAGAGCGGCGCACTGTACCCACCGACCCCTTTTAAGTCAATTGGAAGCCCATGAAAAAACGTATCACTCCACGTACATCAAAACCCAGTCGTCCCCATCGGGTCAGCATACCGGAACGCCAGGACTTGCTTGAGTTTCTGCGCGCCGCCGGGCGGCCGCGCACACTGGAACATATCCTGCTGCATTTCCGCATTCGCTCGGAAGAGGTGCAGCAGGCGCTGGATAAGCGTCTCTCCGCCATGGTGCGGGACGGGCAACTGTTGCTGAATCGGCGCGATGGCTATGGGTTGCTGGACAAAATGGATCTGGTGGTGGGGCGCGTGGTGGGGCACCCGGATGGCTATGGCTTCCTGGTGCCCGAGGATGGCACCGGCACGGATTTGTTTTTACCGGCCCAGGAAATGCGCATGGTATTGCACGGGGATCGTGCGGCGGTACGGGTTGCTGGTACGGATAATCGCGGGCGGCGGGAAGGCGCGGTGGTGGAAGTCCTGGTACGCGCCAATACGCGCGTGGTGGGGCGGCTTAATCTGCAAGGCCGCGTGGGCTTTGTGACCCCGGATAATCGCCGCCTGAATCAGGACGTGCTCATTCCGGCGGAAGATTTAATGAAAGCCGCCACCGGGCAATTTGTCATGGCGGAGATCATCACCCAGCCGACACGACATGCCCAGCCTATTGGCCGCATTGTGGAAGTATTGGGTAATCACGCCGCGCCGGGTATGGCCACTGACATTGCCATTCGTGCCTGTGGTCTGCCGTTCCAGTGGAACGCGGATGTGGAACGGGAAGCGGCGCAACTGGATCCCAATGCGCCCATGCCGGTGGGCAAGCGGCTGGATCTGCGGCAGACCCCGCTGGTGACCATTGATGGCGAGGACGCACGGGATTTTGATGATGCGGTATTTTGCGAACCCGTCGGCAAGGGCTGGCGTCTGCTGGTAGCCATCGCCGATGTTTCCCACTATGTGCGCCCGGGGTCGGCCCTGGATATTTCCGCCCAGGAGCGGGGCACGTCGGTGTATTTCCCGGACCGGGTGTTGCCTATGTTGCCCGAGGTTCTGTCCAACGATCTGTGTTCATTGCGCCCGGAAGTGGATCGTCTGGCCATGGTGTGCGAGATGGATATCAGCGCCGGTGGCGAGGTGCGGCAGGCGCGCTTCCATGAGGCCGTAATCCGATCCGCGGCGCGGCTCACCTATACGGAAGTGGCCGGGCTGGTGGTCAGCAAGGATCCGGCGTTGCGAAACGCGCGTGGCGGCCTAATCAAGCATATTGATCAGCTTTATGCGCTGTTTCAGATCATGAACCGGCGGCGCGCTGAGCAGGGCCTGCTGGATTTCGATACCACGGAGACACGCATTTACTTTGATGCCAATGGCATGATCAACGCCATTCGCCCGGTGCAGCGCAATGATGCCCATCGCCTGATCGAAGAGTTCATGCTGGCTGCCAATGTGGCCACGGCCAAGGCGTTGGTGGAAGGTAAGGTGCCAGGTCTGTTCCGCAACCATGGTGGCCCCAAGGCCGAGAAGCTGAAGGCATTGCGGGAGTTCCTGGGTGAGTTGGGTCTGGATTTGAAAGGTGGCGAGGAGCCGAAAACGCGCAATTACGCGGATCTGAGCAACGCCGTGGCTGGGCGAGAAGACGCGCGTCTGATCCGCACCTTGATGCTGCGCAGTCTGCCCCTGGCGGTCTACAGCGCAGAGAATATCGGCCACTTCGGACTGGATTTCCCCGCCTATACCCATTTCACCTCGCCCATTCGCCGCTATCCGGATCTGCAAGTGCATCGCGCCATACGCACGCTGATCGGTCGCCCCGCGGGTGTGGTTGGCGCGGATCAGAGTTTGCCCGCCCTGGCGGAACATTGTTCCATGACCGAGCGCCGCGCCGATGAGGCGTCGCGGGATTCCGTGCAGCGGCTGAAGTGCGGATTCATGCAACAACACCTGGGCAATGAATTCACCGGCACCATCACCGGCGTGGCGCCATTCGGCATCTTCGTGGAACTGGATGAGGTGTATGTGGAAGGTATGGTGCATATCACGGCCCTGCCCAGCGATTATTATCACCACGACGCCGTGCGTCATCAGTTATTGGGTGAACGCAGAGGGCTGCGTTTCCGTCTGGCGAACCGGGTCCGGGTGCGTGTGGTGCGCGTGGATTCCGACGAGAAGAAAATGGATTTCGAAGTCGTGGATGACGGGGGCGGGCAGGTTCAAC
Source organism: Gammaproteobacteria bacterium (assembly GCA_043767195.1). Taxonomy (GTDB): domain Bacteria; phylum Pseudomonadota; class Gammaproteobacteria; order Eutrophobiales; family Eutrophobiaceae; genus 2-02-FULL-61-13. The sequence continues at coordinate 2,703 of JAYUHG010000096.1, forward strand.
ATGGCCAGCGCAAGCGCAAACGCCAAAACTGAAGTCGTGTTTGGCGTCCACTCGGTACGCCATGCTTTGGGTGTACATGTGGCCCGCGCCCGTGAGTTGTTGTTACAGACGGATCGGGAACCCAATGCAGCGTTACGGGAAATTCTGGAGCAGGCAGCGCGGGTGGGGTTGCCGATACGGAAGATCAGCCGGAACGAACTGGATGTGGAGACTGCCTACGGTCGCCACCAGGGTGTGGCGCTGCGGCGCGCCTGCGAAACCGGGCCGGTGCTGGATGTGGAAGGGCTGTTGCCGCGCTTAGGCCAGGACGCGTTGCTGCTGGTGCTGGATGGGGTTCAGGATCCCCACAATCTCGGCGCCTGTGTCCGCACCGCCAATGCCGCCGGCGCTCAGGCAGTGATCATTCCCAAGGATCGCGCCGCGTCACTTACCGATGTGGCGCGCAAGGCCGCCAGCGGCGGCGCCGAACATACGCCGGTACTGACGGTGACCAATATCTCGCGCACCCTGCGGCAACTGAAAGATGCTGGCGTCTGGATCGTCGGCACCGCCGCCGCCGGGGAGGCAACCATCCATGAACTGGATCTGGCCCGTCCGGTGGCGCTGGTGTTGGGCGGTGAGGGGGCAGGTATGCATCAGAACGTACAGGCGCAATGCGATCACATGGTGCGCATACCGCTGCATGGCCAGGTGGAAAGCCTGAATGTATCCGTGGCCGCGGGTATTTGTCTGTTTGAAGTTCGGCGTCAGCGCGACGCAAAATAAACTTTCAACATAATACGGAGAGCAATATGCATCGTTTAATCCTTGGCACACTGGTTCTGATAGGCGCCGGCGCTTGTTCCCAACAGGACGCGGCCCAGACACCGGCAACACCTGCGCCGGCCAGCGTTGCGGCGCCGAAACCACTCACTTCCGGCATGGAACTCACAAACTTTGATAAGGCCGTGCGCCCGCAGGATGATCTGTTTCGGCATGTGAATGGCGGCTGGCTGGCGCGCACGGAGATCCCGGCGGACAAATCCAATTACGGCAGCTTCACGATGCTGTCGGATCAGGCTGAAGCAGATATGCGCGAAATCATTGAGCAGGCTGCCGCGGCCACAAACAATGCCCCCGGTTCCGAGGCGCGGAAGATCGGTGATTTGTATGCCGCGTACATGGACGAGACGCGGGCGGAGGAATTGGCCTTGGCGCCCATCCAGGACGAACTGGCGGCCATCGAAGCACTGGCGGACAAGGCCGCGCTGGCCGGAAAAATGGCTGAACTGGCCCGCTCCGGCGTCACCGGTTTGTTCGGAGGTTATATAGACACAGACGCAAAAAAATCGGACCAGTACGCGCTCTATCTGTACCAGGCCGGTATTGGATTGCCGGACCGGGATTATTACTTCGACGACAAGTACCAAGACAAGCTGGCGCAGTATCTACCCCATGTGGAGCGTATGTTGACCCTGGCCGGCATAGCCGATGCCGGGAAGCGCGCCGCGGACATCGTCAAGTTTGAAACCCGCCTGGCCAAGTCGCACTGGACCCAGGTGGAAAGCCGCGATGACAGCAAGACCTACAACAAGAAGACCCGGGCCGAATTATCCAAACTGGCCCCAGGTATGGAATTCGATGGCTATTTCGCTGCTCTGGGCGCGGCCACGGTGCCGGAATTGATCGTGCGCCAACCTTCCTATTTCACCGGCATGGCCCAGGCCGTGAAGGACACGCCGTTGCCGGTGCTGAAGTCCTGGTTGCAATGGAGTGTGATCAATCAATACGCGAGTTTGCTGCATAAGAAGATGGTGGACGCGGATTTTGCCTTTTTTGGTACCGCGTTGAACGGCACACCGGAGAATCGCCCGCGCTGGAAGCGCGCGGTGGAGGCGGTGGAGAACAGTCTCGGCGAAGCCGTGGGCAAGATCTACGTGGAAAGACATTTCCCGCCACAGGCGAAGCAACGCATGGATGCGCTGGTGGATAATCTGGTCAAGGCCTACGCCCAGGGCATTGAAGGGCTGGAATGGATGGGCGCGGAGACGAAACAAAAGGCCCTGGCCAAACTGGCCACCTTCGATCCCAAGATTGGTTATCCGGACAAGTGGCGGGATTATTTAAAGCTGGAGATCAAGCGCGATGATCTGGTCGGGAATATGCAGCGCGCCGCCGCCTTTGAACTGGATCGCAATCTCAACAAGCTGGGCAAGCCCGTGGATCGCACGGAGTGGCTGATGACGCCCCAGACCGTGAATGCCTATTACAACCCGGGCAAGAATGAGATTGTGTTTCCCGCCGCCATCCTGCAACCGCCATTCTTCAATATGCAGGCCGATGATGCCGTCAATTACGGTGGTATCGGCGCGGTCATCGGCCATGAAATCGGCCATGGATTTGATGATCAGGGTTCCAAGTGGGACGGTCTTGGCAATCTGAGTGAATGGTGGACCGAGGCGGATCGCACGGAATTTGATAAGCGTGGCGCCGCCCTGGCAACACAGTACGACACCTATGAACCGCTGCCGGGTCTGCATCTGAATGGTAAATTCACGCTCGGCGAGAATATCGGCGATTTGGCCGGCGTTACCCTGGCTTATGCTGCTTATAAACTGGCATTGGCGGGTAGCGAGGCACCGGTGCTGGATGGTCTGACCGGGGATCAGCGCTTTGTTGCTGGCTGGGCCCAGGTTTGGGCGCGGAAATACCGGGACGACAATCTCAAGCAGCGCCTGTCCACGGATCCCCATTCCCCTTCCGAATTCCGGACCAATGGCATTGTGCGCAACCTGCCGGTGTTTTATGCGGCATTCGACGCGAAACCTGGCGACGGTCTGTATCTGGCCCCGGAACAGCGCGTGAAGATCTGGTAGGCGGCTCGGCGCCATGAATGCTGAGATTCGGGCATTGGCCCAGGCGCGCTGGCGCATGGCCCTGATCCTGGGCGGTGTGGTTTTCATCCTCTACTTCGGTTTTATTTTCGCCGTCGCCTTTGCCAGGGAGGCCATGGCCATGGAAATCATCCCCGGTCTCAGCCTCGGTATGCTGTTGGGTGCGTTGGTCATAGTCGGCGCCTGGGTTACCACCTGGATCTATGTCACTTGGGCCAACGCGCATTTTGATTCGACACTCTCGGCCCTGAACCGGAAGGAGGGGCGGGAATGATCGAGGCTGCCCCGGCCACCAGCCTCGGTGAACCGAATCTCACCGCCATCTCATTCTTCTTCGCGTTTATTTCGGTGACGCTGGCCATCACCTGGTGGGCGGCCAGGCGTACCAGAACAACGGAAGAATTTTTCGCCGCTGGACGCACCATCAGCGGGCGCCAGAACGGTTTCGCCCTGGCCGGCGACTACATGAGCGCCGCCAGTTTTCTTGGTATTGCCGGGCTGGTGTCCCTGTCGGGTTTTGATGGATTGATCTATTCCACCGGCTGGCTGGTGGGTTGGCCGGTAGTGCTGTTTCTGATCGCCGAGCCGTTACGCAATCTGGGCAAGTACACCTTCGCCGATGTGGTCAGCTTTCGTTTGCGGCAAACCCCGGTGCGCATTGCCGCCGCCCTCGGCACCCTGGCGGTGGTCACGCTTTACCTGATTGCCCAGATGGTGGGGGCGGGCAATCTCATTCGCTTGATGTTCGGCATTTCCTATGAATTGGCCGTGGTGATTGTGGGTCTGGTGATGCTGGCTTATGTATCGTTCGGCGGCATGATCGCCACCACCTGGGTGCAGATCGTCAAGGCAGTACTGCTGCTGGGCGGCGCGGCGTTGCTCTGTGTACTGACACTGGCGCAGTTTTCCTGGGATCCGACGCAATTGTTCGCACGGGCCGCGGAAGAATACGGTCGCGGTGTGCTGGCGCCAGGCAAACAGGTCGCCAACCCCTGGGATGCGGTGTCGCTGGGTTTGGCGCTGATGTTCGGCACCGCGGGTCTGCCGCATATTCTCATGCGCTTCTACACCGTGCCCGACGCCAGGGCCGCGCGCCAATCGGTGTTCTGGGCTACCGGTCTCATCGGCGCGTTTTATTTGATGACATTTATTCTGGGTTTCGGCGCCATGGTGCTGGTGGGACGCGAGGCAATCATCGCCATTGATAGCGGCGGGAACATGGCCGCGCTATTGCTGGCGGAAGTGTTGGGTGGTACGCCGCTGCTCGGTTTCATCGCTGCCACTGCCTTCGCCACCATTCTTGCCGTCGTCGCCGGTCTGACGCTGTCCGGCGCCGCGGCTCTCAGTCACGACCTGTGGGTGTCCGTTCATCGGAAAGGCAACGCCCCCCATGCGGAACAACTGTTAGTGGCGCGCATTGCCACGGTCATGCTCGGTGTCGTTGCCATCCTGCTGGGCATATTGTTCAAGGGTCAGAATGTTGCTTTCATGGTGGGGCTGGCCTTTGCGGTGGCTGCGTCCGGGAATTTTCCCGCCCTGGTGCTCTCGATCTTCTGGCGCGGTTTCACCACCGCCGGAGCCGTGGCCTCCATCGTCACCGGTACCGTGGCAAGTCTGACACTGATAGCGTTGTCTCCGACCGTCATGGTGGACCTGGCGGGCAGTGACAGCGCCCTGTTTCCGCTCATGAACCCGGCCATCGTCACCATTCCCCTGGGCTTTGCCATAGGTGTTCTGGTGTCCCTGGCCCATCCCGAGGCCGCCGCCAGCACTGCTTATGACGCCAAGGAGCGGCGCATGATCCTCGGGGTGGAATAATTCAGTACGACCGGATTTGCCACCACAGGACCAATCCAGTACCATTCGCCGCCCTTTATCCTTGCCACACTGCGCGGCGTTGCGGGTGGCTAACCAACTAAACCATGAGGATAAGCACATGCGCCACTATGAAATCGTGTTCCTGGTCCATCCGGACCAGAGTGAACAAGTCCCCGCCATGATCGAGCGTTACCGCAGCATGATTGAAGCTGCCAGCGGCGCGATTCATCGCCTGGAAGACTGGGGCCGGCGGCAACTGTCGTACCCCATCAACAAGATCCACAAGGCCCATTACGTGCTGATGAATATCGAGTGCGATCAGGCCACCCTGGATCAACTGCAGGGTGCCTTCCGCTTCAATGATGCGGTGATTCGCAATCTGGTCATCAAGCGCGATGCCGCGATCACGGACCCGTCGCCCCTGGTGCGCAGCAAGGAAGATACCGATGAGGACTTCAAGCCCGCCCGCGGTTCGGATGAAGGTGTGCGCGAAGAAGTTGCCCTCGATGATGAGATCATTCCCGTGGATGGGGATGACGACGCGGTTGCCGCCGCGGAACGGGTTTAAGGAGAATTTGCCATGTCACGTTATTTCCGTCGCAAGCGTTTCTGCAAATTCACCGCCGATGGCGTCAAGGAAATTGATTACAAGGACCTCGCTACGCTCAAGGGTTGCGTCAGTGAGACGGGCAAGATCGTGCCGAGCCGTGTTTCCGGCACCAAGGCCCGATTCCAGCGCCAGCTTGCCACCGCCATCAAGCGCGCGCGCTTTCTGGCCCTGATCCCTTACTGCGACTCGCACTAATCGGTTCCTGTGTCCCCGGGTTCGGTGTCTGGAATCCGGTTGGGCAGTCTGGGCCATGTGATCAGGATATGGTGAAGGTACTGGGTGAGTACCTGATGCGGGGCTGGCCACAGGCAGTGGTCGCCATCAGCGCCCTGTCCGTGTTGTCGCTGTTTGTCATGCCGCTGGCATTTATGTTCAGTGGCGCGCCAGTGGCGCTGGTGACATTGCGCCGCGGCGGGCGGGCGGGATTGCAAGTCATAGGCGGCGTGGGATTGGTAGTTGCGGTGTTGGCCATGCTGGCGGGATTGGGTCCGGCACTGGCTTTGGGCTTTGCCGTGACGATTTGGTTACCGGTTTGGGTGTGCTGCATCGGATTGCGACGCAGCGAATCCCAGGCTACGGTGGTATTGGTGGCGGCGTTGCTGGCCACGATGTTCGCGTTGGGCATGCATCTGGCGGTGCCGGATGTAACATCATGGTGGCGCGGTTGGCTGGATATCTGGCTCACGCAAACCATGCCTACGGGGGATTTGGATAAGTACCGGGGCATTCTGGAGCCGGTGGCACCCATGCTGAACGCATTGGTGGCAGTGGCCATGATGCTGAGTGTGACCGTGGCAGTGTTGCTGGGGCGTGCCTGGCAGGCCGCGTTGTTTAACCCGGGCGGATTCCGGAGCGAGTTTCACGGCCTGAGTCTGCCGCGCAATTTGGTTGTGCCATTGGTGGCGGTGGGCGTGGCCGTGGTATTCGTGGAAGGTCCGGTAGTATCACTGTTGCGGGATTTACTGGTAATCGGGTTGTTTGCGTTTCTGTTTCACGGTATAGCCGCGGTACATCGCACGGTGGCAGGTCGCGGGTTGCATCGGAGCTGGATAGTAGGCATGTATGTTTTAATGCTGTTCTTGCCGCAGATGGTTTTGTTTCTGGCCTGCATCGGTGTGGTGGATGCGTGGCTGGGCGGGTCGGGGCGCTCCGCCGGACCTGCGTAGAATCGGTTTCCGCCGGTCCGGGCATTCGTCGGGGCTGGTATGACTAGATGGACATAGAGAAATGAAGGGGCTTACATCATGCAAGTGATTCTGCTGGAAAAGATTCGCAAACTGGGTGACCTGGGTCAGCAGGTCAAGGTCAAGCAGGGCTTTGGCCGCAATTTCCTTATCCCGCAAGGCAAGGCCGTGCCCGCGACCCCGGACAATGTGGCCAAGTTCGAGGCCCAGCGCGCCGCCCTCGAGAAAACCCAGTCTGAAGCCCTGGCTCTGGCCGCGTCGCGGGCGGAGAAACTCAATGCTCTGGTCATCACCATACACAGCAAGGCTGGCACCGAAGGCAAGCTCTACGGTTCCGTGGGTACCGCGGATATTTCCGAAGCGGTGACGCAGGCAGGCGTGGAACTGCACAAACACGAAGTGCATCTGCCCGATGGCCCGTTCCGTCTGCTGGGCGAATACGATGTCAGCCTGAGCCTGCACGCAGACGTGGATGTTCACATCAAGCTGATTATTTTGCCGGAAGCCGAGGCATCCTGAGCAGCTTGTATTGCTTGGGGTTTTTCGTTCGCCTAAAGCCCGGTTGCCCGGCAGCGTGACCACGACTAGACTCGGGTAGTCCGGTGTCAACCCATGTCTGAGTCAGCCAAAGCAAAATCCGATCCTGAGACCAGGGCCCTGAAAATCCCGCCTCATTCCATTGAGGCGGAACAGGCGGTTCTAGGTGGCATGCTGCTGGACCCGGAATCCTTTGTGCGCATTGCTGATCGCGTACACGCCGAAGATTTCTACCGCAATGATCACAAGCTGATTTTTTCCGCCATCTCCGATCTGGAGAAAGATGGCAAGCCTTTTGATGTCGTCACCGTTGTCGAGTGGCTGGAAACCCACCAGAAGCTGGATGAAGCCGGTGGTCTGAGTTATGTGGCGGCGCTGGCGGATAATACCGCTGGCGTCAGTAATATAACGGCGTATGCGGACATCGTGCGCAAACGCTCGGTGTTGCGACAGTTGGTCAAGGCCGCGTCCCAGATTACGGAATCCGTGTTCAATCCCCAGGGACGGGCGAGCGAAGAAATACTCGACTCCGCTGAACAAAGTGTTTTTGAGATTTCCGAACAGCAGGATCGCGGGCGGAAAAACTATACACCCATCAAGGATTTGCTGGTCGCCACTCTGGATCGTGTGGATGAGCTGTTTCAAAGCAAGAACCCCATCACCGGTGTGCCGACCGGTTTCTCGGACTTCGATAAGCTTTCCGCCGGTCTGCAACGATCAGATTTGATTATCGTCGCCGGCAGACCCTCAATGGGAAAAACCGCTTTCGCCGTGAACATGGTTGAGCACGCGGTCATCAAGAGCAAGCTGGCGGTGGCGGTGTTCAGCATGGAAATGTCCGGTGAGCAGTTGGCCATGCGCATGATGTCGTCCCTGGGCCGCATAGATTCGCATAAGGTGCGCACCGGTCAGTTGGAAGATCAGGACTGGCCGCGGTTGACCTCGGCGGTGGAGTTGCTCAAAGACACGCGCTTGTTCATTGACGATACACCGGCGTTGACGCCTGTTGAGTTGCGCGCCCGTTGCCGGCGTATTTCTCGCGAACATCAGTTGGATATGGTGGTGGTGGATTACCTGCAACTCATGTCGGTGCCCGGCACCACCGAAAATCGCGCCACGGAGATCTCTGAGATTTCACGCTCGTTGAAGGCCATGGCCAAGGAACTGCGGGTGCCAGTGATAGCCCTGTCGCAGTTGAATCGCAGTCTTGAACAGCGCCCGAACAAGCGGCCGCAGATGAGCGATCTGCGCGAAAGCGGTGCCATAGAACAGGATGCAGATGTCATTGTCTTCATCTATCGGGATGAAGTGTACGACGAGAACAGTGTGGACAAAGGCATCGCCGAGATCATTATCGGCAAGCAGCGTAATGGCCCCATCGGCACGGTGAAACTCGCTTTCCGCGGGCAATTTACCCGCTTCGAAAATTACACCGCCGCCCAGCCCTACATGATGGGACAGGGTGAATGACGCGGCCGGCCCGCGTCACCGTTGACCTCGACGCGCTTCGCCACAACCTGCATCGGGTGCGGGCGCTGGCTCCGGCCAGTCGCGTCATGGCCATCATCAAGGCCGATGCTTATGGTCATGGCATAGAACGCGCAGCAAAAGCCTTTGCCGGCGCCGATGCCTTTGGAGTTTCCTGTCTGGAAGAAGCACAGCGATTGCGTGAAGCCGGTGTGCGGCTGCCGGTGATTTTGCTGGAAGGTCCCTTCTCCGGCACGGAGCTGAGTGAAATTGCGCGCCTGAATCTGGAAATTGTCGTGCATTGCCCGGCGCAACTGGAGCTGCTGGAAAAATCCCGATTGTCCCAGCCCGTTGCGGCGTGGCTCAAAGTGGACAGCGGTATGCATCGTCTGGGGTTTGATCCCGATGGGGTGCGGTCCGCATGGCAGCGCCTGCAAGCCTGCGGCGTCATTGGCGCGCCGATTCGCTTGATGACTCATCTGGCTCGGGCCGGTACACCAGGAGACACCATGACCGTGCGGCAGTTGCGCACCTTTGCCGAAGCCTGCGCGGATATTCCCGGTGAACGCTCCATCGCCAATTCCGCCGCCATCGTCTCGTGCCCGGAGAGTCATGCAGAATGGGTGCGGCCCGGTCTGATGTTGTACGGCGTTTCACCCATGCTGTCTGGTCGCGGTCGTGATCATGGTCTGCGTCCGGTCATGGGATTGCACAGTGAATTGATCTCCGTGCGCCAGGTGCGCGCGGGAGAATCCGTGGGCTATGGCGCAAGCTGGAGTTGCCCGGAAGACATGCCAATCGGCGTAGTCGCCACAGGTTACGGCGATGGTTTCCCGCGCCACGCCCAGTCCGGCACACCGATACTGGTGGGCGGCAAACGCTGCGCCATCATCGGATTCGCCTCCATGGACATGCTCACCGTGGATTTGAGAAATGCGCCGGACGCGCAAGTGGGCGCCGCGGTGGAACTCTGGGGCGCCAATCTGCCCATCGAAGACATCGCCGCCCATGCCGGCACCGTGCCCTATGAATTATTGTGCGGCGTCCATCGCTCACGTTTGCAATTTACCGAATATGGC
>JAYUHG010000097.1:0-2162 GCA_043767195.1 Gammaproteobacteria bacterium
CCATGCCCAGCTCCGGGGCCGGCCAGTGGGCGGTGATTTCCGCTTCCAGAAAATTGGCAAACCGATCCAGATCGGTGGCCGCCAGCGACAACCCCGCGGCCATGGCGTGACCGCCGAAGCGCGTTATCAATCCCGGATTCGCGGCATTCACATTGGCCAGCGCATCGCGGATGTGAATACCGGCGATGGAACGGGCCGAGCCTTTCAGCGTGCCATCGCCATCCCGGGCGAAGGCAATCACTGGGCGTTGCACGCGCTCCTTGATTTGCGATGCCAGCACACCCACCACGCCCACATGCCATTCCTCGCGATAGATGCACAGCACCGATGCCGCAGAGTCCGCGTCAATGCCATCCAGATCCGCTACTGCTTGTTCCTGCATCCCGGCCTGGATCTGACGGCGCTCCTTATTAAGGGTATCCAGTTCCAGCGCCATGCGCGTCGCCGCCATCGGATCATCGGTAAGCAGGCATTCGATCCCCAGGCGCATGTCCGTGAGCCGTCCCGCCGCATTCAAGCGCGGGCCGACACTGAAACCGAGATCGCCAGCGGTGATGCGATCCGGATCGCGATTAGCAACGGTAATCAAAGCCTGAATGCCGGGCTGGCCGCGCCCGGCACGGATGCGCGCCAAACCCTGGGCCACGAAAATACGATTGTTGTGATCCAGGGGCACCACATCGGCCACGGTGCCCAAGGCCACCAAGTCCAGCAACGTGGCGAGATTGGGTTCCGCCAGATTTTGTTGCGCGAACCAGCCACGATCCCGCAGGCATTGGCGCAGGGCGGCCAGCACGTAGAACATGACGCCCACGCCGGCCACGCACTTGCTGGGAAACGCATCCCCAGGCTGATTGGGGTTCACGATCACATCGGCGTTTGGAAGTTGTACGCCGGGGAGATGATGATCGGTCACCAACACCTTCATTCCGAGTGCCTTGGCCCGGGCCACCCCCTCCATGGCGGAGATACCGTTGTCCACGGTCACCAGCACCTGCGCACCAGCCGCGGCGGCCAGTTCCGCCAATGGGGCCTGCAAACCATAACCATCGCGCATTCGATCCGGCACCAAGTAACTGACCTGCTTGGCGCCGCAACCGCACAGTCCGCGCACCGCCAATGCACAGGCCGTGGCGCCATCGGCGTCATAGTCGGCGATGATGACAATGTGCCGGTCGGCGGCGATGGCATCGGCCAGCAATTCCGCGGCTGCGGTGATGCCTTTCAGTTCGGCAAACGGCAGCAAGGCTGACAACGAATAATCCAGCTCCGCGGTGGTCGCCACATTGCGCTGCGCAAAGATCCGGCGCAGCAATGGCGAAAGATTTTCGGGAAGCAGTTCCGGGGAAGTGACCGGCTGCCGCCTATGAATGGGGCGTTGCGTATTCAAGTATTCGTCACGCCCGGCGCCAGCCGTGCAAGAGTGTTGCGACGGCGCCAGAGAAAAAGTAAATGCCACGGACGCAGTTGCAACTCCAGTCTATCGGTAATCAATGTCAGTGATTGCACGGCACCTTTCCGCAACGCGGAGCGCAGCGGCACAAACCAGCGCTGTTCAAGTTGCAGCACTGCCGCACTCCAGGCCTCCACTTCCTGGTAAGCCGCGGCACGACGGCAGGTTTCCATCACAATAAGCACACGGTCGTCCTGCTCGGCATTGGCCAGACACTCATTGGCGCCCGAGGGCACCGGCCGGCACGCATTGCCTCCCAACTCCGCCAGACCGCGCAGGAACAGATCCGTGCCATAGATCTTGGTCCACCGGTGCGGGTCCGGCGTCGGCATGGAACCACAACCCCAGAACCAGAGGCTGTTAATGGGCGCCAGCCCACGGGCCTCCCGATCAACATTGACCTCGCTCTGATGCAACACAATTTGAATTTCATTCAGCAATCGCCGCCACGGTGCCGAATCCGGTCCAGCAGGCATCGCGCTGGCAATATCCCTACCCACTACTTGCTCCAGCTCCGTGGTGGAAATTTGTGGTGCGCTCTGCAAACGCAAATACCAGCGCTCCGGACACGGGACTTCCAACTCGTAGCCCAAAGATTCAAGCAATGGTTTCACTTCCGCTGCCAAAGCCAACGCATCGCGAGTATCCAGACGCACGGACTCCGCATCCAGCAAAATCACACTGCGCCGATCCGCCCGCAAATGCACCG
>JAYUHG010000098.1:0-2158 GCA_043767195.1 Gammaproteobacteria bacterium
GTGCCGGTCCGAAGCAACCCCTGTACCTTTGCCCCGAGCTTGACCAATTTCTTCAGGGTACTGGTCTCCATCTTCAACATGTCGTCGGTCCAACTTGCCACGGATTCCATCAGTGCCAGTGTATCGCGCACCCGTTTCCGGGCCGGCTCATCCAGCTCCGATATGGCGGGGTCATTGACGCATTCCCGGAGTGCCTTCAGCGTCGGATCGAATTCCCGTATTTTGCGGCCCCGGACGATGGTTCGCATCAGATCCCAGGGGTCCTGATCGGTTTCATAATGGTCCCGGCGATCCGAAACCAGATGCACCACCCGCACCAGATTCCAATTCAGCAATTCGCGCAGGCTGTTGCTGACATTGGACCGCGCCACCCGCAGTATCATCACGATCTCATCGGAGTTCAGCGGGCGCCCCAGCAAAAACAACAGCGCATGGATCTGGGCCACGCTACGATTGACGCCCCAGCGCCAGCCCATTTCGCCCCAGTGCAGGACGAAACGCATGCCCACCGGGGTCAGGGCTTTTTCCATCGGATCCGTGGACATGCCGGCCTCCTCATATATCGTTTATTACCTAGACCAAAGTTTAGATTAGACATAACATTCTGTCAAGACTGTAAATACGGTATATTACGATATGAACGTACTGGTACTGGGTGGCAGGGGTTTCATCGGCAGGCATGTAGTCCGCGCCTTGAAAGCTCGCGGACACAAGGTAATTATCGGCAGCCGCGGTAATCCTTGCGGTGACGCCGGGATGCGCCAGGTCCGGATGCAGCACATGACTGGCGTGGACACATGGACCGAAGTTCTGCATGGAATTGATGCCGTGGTCAATACGGTGGGGATATTGAGGGAACGTTTTGGGGAAACCTATGACATGGTTCATCACCGTGCCCCTGCCACGTTGGCGCAAGTCTGTGCCGCTCAAACCATACGCTTATTGCATGTGTCCGCGCTCGGATTAAGTGACGATTGCCGCAGCCGTTTCCTGAGATCCAAATTGGCCGGTGAACGGGCGATCACACTGGCAGGAGGCATGGCTACGATTGTACGGCCATCGCTGGTGGATGGCGAAGGCGGATTCGGTGCCAAGTGGGTGCGGCAGGTGGCCTGCTGGCCGGTTCACGTCATACCCAAGGATGCAGTGGGGAAAATGGCTCCCATTGACGCCGATGATCTTGGCGCTGCGATTGCCATCTTGTGCGAACAACGTGATAACGACGCGCCGCGTGAAGCTGAACTTGGCGGAACCGCGCAACTCACCATGGGCGAGTATCTCGCCGCCATGCGGCCACCGGAGTCGCACCCGGTTGTTTCTTTCAGCCTGCCATCCTGGCTGGCGCGGCTGGCAAGTCATATGTGTGATGCCCTGCACTTCTCTCCCTACTCGTTTGGGCACCTGGAATTGATGCGGAAGGACAACCTGCCCCGGCATAACTTGTTGCCGGAACTATTGGGACGGAGTCCGCGCGCGGTGGGATGGTATCAACGGGAAACCTCAAATCCGTTGCACATCGAAATTGAATTCACGAAACTGCGGTAATTCCCAATGGGGGTTTTTGCATGACTGATCGAGACACTGCGTTGATGTTGATTGAGGGCAGACCCTGGCATCATGAATTCGAGATCATTCCCGGTGTGCGCACCAAGGGCTCCTATAACCCCGAGGAATTATGGAATGCACTCCAGTTGCCGGCGGATCTTAGCGGGCAGTCGCTGGCGGACATCGGCGCTTCAAATGGGTTTTTTAGTTTTGCCGCACACAAGCGTGGCGCCAGGGTCGTCGCTTTTGACTTCCGCCACAAGGACAACTCCGGGTTCGGTCTGGTTCAATACATAAATGAGTTGAGCGATATCATGCATCATCAGGTTAATATCGCCCAACTGGTGCCGGGTGAATTCGGCCAGTTTGACATTGTCCTGGCGCTTGGCCTGCTTTATCACGTCTCGGATCCCTATCTGGCGCTTGCGAATTGCGCGGCGCTGTGCCGGAAGCGACTGCTGGTTGAGTCCTATTGCATTGACTCGCTCCTGTCCAAGGAGCTGCGCGGCGAGCCGATAATGAAATTTCTATCTGATCCGAAAAGGTTCCCGGCACGTTCGCACGTTGACAATGATCGCAGCAACTTCTGGGGCTTCACATCAGTTTGCCTGCA
>JAYUHG010000099.1:0-12223 GCA_043767195.1 Gammaproteobacteria bacterium
GTGAAGTATTGGCGCGGATTCGGGAACTGGATAGCTTGCAAAAAGACGATGCGTCAATTGCCGGAGTATTACAGGGTTTTAAGGAGTCCATTGGCGCGCAGTACGCACAACAGGCAACCACATTGTTGCAAGCAAGCCGTTTCGACGCGGCGGATGACGTTGCGGTACGTGGCCAGAAAATCGCGCCCGAACTGCCCCAATTACTTGAGGCGCGCACAATAATTGTTGCCGCGCGCACGGCATTTGAGACGAAATTACGGGTAAATGACCTGAAACAGCAGTTCAACTCCAAGACTGAAGCGGATCAGGTGGCTGAAGCACAGCAGGTATTTGAAGAACTAAAAACCGTGGCGCCAGACGATGAATTCGTTACGCGCCAGGGCCCAGGCAGGCTCGCAGAGGCCTACCTGCGTCTGGCCGAGCGCTCCGCCGAGGGTGGAGACTTTGCCTCTGCTGCGAAGTTGGCGGAGGCCGGAACGAAACTTGATCGGCGCAACGGACAATTAAAACTGGTGCTGGCAGAGAACAGCGCAAAGGTCAACATGGCCGAGCTTTCCGGCCGGTTCAAGGAAGCCAGATTGTTCACGTCCGATGAAGTCGCCGATATGGCGCGCAAGATAAAGCAAATTGAAGAGGCCGGCGCTGAGGGTCTCTCTGAGTTTCGCCAGCAGTCGGAACAGGTTCTGACGGAACGCATTCGCGCCATCGCGCAGACCGACGAAAACACGGCGGCGGCCCTGGCGGAAGCGGCCGTGACCATTTTCCCGGACAGCAATGCGTTCGCGGACCTGAAGGGCAAGTATGAATTGAAGCCCTGGCCCGGTCGGGATACGGCCTATGCGGCACTGGACGCCGGTGAGTTTACCAAATCCGGCAAATTGCTCGCGGATGCTTCCGTCGGTGAGTACAAAGGCCACCCCGATGTGGTGGAACTTGAAAAACTACTTCAAGACTCCATTACCGCGGCCAACACCGAATACGCAGCCTACGACCAAGCCAAGTCCGCCGCCGGGGACAGCTATGAAAAGTTACGGCAGGCGAAACGGCTGCTGCTGCGCGCGCAAGCCGCATGGACCGACAACGCTGAATGGAACAAGGCCGAAACCGATATCGATCAATTGATTGCCGGCTCACCAGGTAATCCGGCCAAACGCATGGTGAAACGTGAAACCACGGATATCGGCAGCACCTCCGCGGAGGACTTGGCCCGGGCCTGGACACCTGAATCCAGCGGGCGCGAATGTCGTGGCGACGTTGCCGGCTACGGCAAGCGCGCGAAGGCCATTTGTTGGGATCTGGTGTATACCGGCTGGCGTGGCCCGCTCATGGTCGTCGTGCCGCCCGGTGCCGAGGGCGGCAAGCCCTTTGCCATCGGCAAATTCGAAATTTCCGTGGGCGATTGGAGTAAGTATTGTGCGTTGACAAAATCCTGCACACCGATATTGACCAAAGAGCGGCTGAACGATCCCCAGACCCGCATTTCACTGGCCCAGGTCAAGGAATATGTGGAGTGGCTTGCCAAGCGCACCGGCAAAAAGTACCGCCTGCCGACTCCGCAGGAATGGGAACATGCAGCGTCGGAAGGCGGCAAGCTCACGGCCCAATCCGACGAGTTCAAACAGATCAAGGGTACGTTGAATTGTCGCGTCACCATGGGCGACAAGATATTGAAAGGTACCGGCACCGCCAGCGTAACGTCGGGCATGTCCAATGACTGGGGCCTGAAAAACTTCGTCGGTAATGTCCAGGAAATTGTGCTGGCGGGTGAAGGTGATGCCGCCGCGCGTGGTGGTGCATTTTCCGACGCCATCAGCAACTGTGATGTCTCCGCCGCCCGCCCGCTGGGCGGCAGTGGCGATGATGTCACGGGCTTTCGTGTGGTTCTGGATGAAGTCGGTTAACCGGCTCAAGAACGACCGAACGAGTATGGGAACCCAGACACTCCGCGATTTGGCAAAAGATTTTGCCAAAGGCAGTTTGGATCGCGACGCCTACCGCCGCGACCGGGCTGCGCTCATTGAAGGTATTGTGGCCGGTACGGTGAGCGTGGAGCCGCTTGATTTCTCCGCGCCGGTAATTAACAAGCCGGCTATGGACAGCACCGGGCCAAGTAAGCGTAACCGCCAGAACAACGCTGTAGATATGGATGAGCCGGATGTCTTCGACATCACTCAGGTGGTCTCGGCATCCGGAGATGTGACCCCGCCGCGGCCACAGACGACTATCAGTCGCGGTGCTCCCCCTCAAGCCAACTCCAACCTGCCCCTGGTCATTGTGGGCATTGTTGCCATCGTGGCTGTGCTGGGACTGGTAGTAGTGCTGATCAACAACAAAAGTAACGCTCCAGCGGCAACTCCCGTGGCCGTAGCGCCTGCGGTAACTATGGACAGTCCGGTTGCCGGCTCTGAGCCGGTGGCGGTCATTTCGGCCCCCGTGGCAACGAATTCCGCTACCAATGCCCTGTCCGAGTTTCTGCTGGCGAAGAACTGGTCGGACGAGGGACTGGATCTGTTCCAGGCGCGCTGGCTGGCCCTGCCCCAGGCAGACCGGGACACAACGGCAGATTCCGGCGAAATTCTTCAGGTCGCCAATGCGGCATATCGAAAACTGCAGGAGATTCGGGCGCTATCCGGAGTTTCTGATGCAGCGACTATCCAGAAGAAGGAAGAAAAGCTGTTGAGCTTCGTCAACAGCCTGGGAATTGTTGATTCACGTCTGACGCCTCAGGCGCCAGACGCTACGTCCACTGCAAAATAATTTTTTATTTACTGCGCCGGTATAACCGCCTGGCTTGTTGTCCCTTATTGCGTCTCTGGGTTCGGATCCATATCACTATTGTCCCGAACCTGCCCCTGACGCCGCTCCAGATAGGCGTTCTTCAGAAATTCGTACTCATCCACTGATGCCTCGCCGATAAGGCTGCGCGCGCTCTTGTTGTCGGTCTTGTAATCAATGTAATTCAGGGACATCAACCCGGCGCGGGCCGCATCGGGATCTACATAGGTCACCGGATTCAGGAATGCGCTGTCCACACCAAACCCGACGGCATCGCGCAGTGAGGTCGGACCCAGGAACGGCGCCATCAGAAACGGACCCGAACCTATACCCCAATACCCCAGTGTCTGACCAAAATCTTCATCATGCTTGGACAGCCCCATACCGGTCGCCACATCAAACAAGCCTCCAAGGCCCAATATTGAATTGACCGCGAACCGCCCTACGTCCTCGAACGCCTGACCGACCTTCAATTGCAGAATGCTATTGGCGATGGTGGCGATCTCGCCCAGGTTGCCGAAGAAGTTCGTGACGCCGCGGTTCACGGGGCGGGGAACCACCGTGGTGTAAACCTTGCCCACGGGATCAAACAGCGCCTTGTCCATGAACTTGTTGAAACTGAAAATTGAGCGATTCATGCCTTCCAATGGATCCCGGGCATCAGCACTACCGGTGGTCGCGCAACCACTTGCCAGAGCGAGCATAACCAGCAGGGTCAGGTTGCGAATCAGATTCCAGATCATGAGCAGAACACTCCTCAGAATTTATGTTCGAGATGGGGGGACAACTCAGCCACACTGCAATTCAAACTGGTTTTAATTTATTGTTTTTAAAAAAATTCGCCAATCCTGGCTTCCATCTGCGCAGGCGCAGCGTACCGTAGCACAGTGCTAGACTTCAATTTTCCGTTAGCGGCTGTTATCCCTGCGCTGGCGCAAGGCGCAAGTGAGCGCCACTAAATAAATCCATATAATTCATATAGATATTCACAAAAGTAACCGATCAATTTGAAGGATCAACCGTGACGGCAACCAATCTTGACCCAGACCAAATTTCCACTTTCGACCGCCTTTCCGGCCAATGGTGGGACCCGGCTGGCCCGCTGCGAACTTTGCATGTGATCAATCCGGTACGACTGCGCTACATAGATTTGGCGGTCACGCTATCGGGCAAGCGCGTGCTGGACGTGGGATGCGGCGGCGGCCTGCTGAGTGAGGCCATGGCCCTCCGTGGCGCCATTGTCACCGGCATGGATGCCAGCGATTCGGCACTCCGAACCGCCCGCGCCCACGCCACGATCAGCGGCGCGGAAGTTAATTACCTCCATGACACCGCGGAGGGTCTGGCGGAGAAGTCCGCCGGCAAGTATCAGGTGATTACCTGCATGGAATTGCTGGAGCATGTACCGGACCCGGAATCCGTGGTGCAGGCGTGCGCGCGGCTGCTGCAATCAAGTGGCGATTTAATCCTGTCCACGCTGAATCGCAATCTCAAGGCATATCTGGGTGCCATAGTGGCCGCGGAATATGTCTTCAGGTTGCTGCCCAAGGGCACCCATGACTACGCAAAATTCATCCGTCCGGCGGAAATGCGGCGCCTGCTTACACGGCAGGGATTCACTGTCATTGATCTGGCCGGACTTCAGTACCTGCCTTGGCTGGAGCGCTGTTCCCTGAGTAACGATGTCAGCATCAATTACCTGATCCATGCGCGCAAGGCCGCAAGCCAGTGACGCGCGCCGCTGCCAGCATCCTGTTTGATCTGGATGGCACACTGGCTGATACCGCACCGGACCTGGCGCTGGCGCTAAATAACGTACTGGCGGAACAAGGACTGCCGCCGCTGCCGTTGGCGCAAGTTCGACCAGCCGCGTCCCATGGCGCCATGGCCATGTTGCGGGTGGCAATGCCCCACACGCCGGATGAAACATTATTGCCATTGCGAGACCGGTTCATTTTTCACTATCGCGCCAATCTGGTTCGTCACACTACGCTGTTTCCGGGCACCCTGGACATGCTGACCGCATTGGAGAGGTGCGGACTGACCTGGGGCATTGTCACTAATAAGGTCGCCCACCTGACCGAACCCCTGTTAGAGGCGTTGAATCTGCGCCACCGCGCCGCCTGTGTGGTGTGTGGCGATACCACCGCCCATGCCAAACCGCACCCGGCGCCCTTGCTGCATGCCTGTGACCTGCTGGGTTGTGACCCTGCGGATACGGTTTATGTGGGCGACTCAAGCAATGATGTGGAAGCAGCGCGGCGCGCCGGCATGCGGGTTGTTGTGGCGAGCTACGGCTACATGGACGGGACCGACAACCCCAAACAATGGGCGCCGGACCTCATTATTGACTGTCCGGCGGATTTACTGGCCTGGGACGGCCTGGGCGCCATCCGTCAGTGACACCCGAGGAGTATTGCGCGGCACGGGCAGCGCCTCCGGGCTCGAGTCCCTATTACGCGCTGCTATTCCATCCCGCTCAGGAACGCCGCGCCCTGCGTGCCTGTTTTGCCCTGATTGAAGAAATACGGCGTCGCACACCTGCATCCACCGACCCAGCGCCGGTGGGACGGCGTTTGTTATGGTGGCTGGAAGAACTGGGAGACGAACGCTTTGCGACATCCCGCCACCCGGTGATGGTGGAATTGCGCCGCTTGCCCATTGCCCCCGCGGAAATTCGCCGCACTGTGGAACCGGCCATCCATGCCGTAAAGAACGAGTTATCCGGCTGGCAGCCGGATTCCGAACTGGATTGGCAATCCCACTGCCGGGCTTTGCACGCCACGGCATGGCAATTGGGCGCGCAATTCTGCAATCCGCACCTTGATGATGACACCCTGAGCCGCATTGATGTTATCGCCACCGCCGCCGGGCAACTGGAGCATATCCGCGAACTGCCGGCGCGGATTATGGCGGGGCGTTGTCCCCTGCCCCGGACGTTGATGGATGAGCAGGGACTCAACCAGTTACAAGGAAAAGCGCTGTTGGCGGATCCGCGCTTGCTGGCGGCAATCGCGACAAGTCTGCGCGGCATTTACCCGCGGCTTTCCCAACCCGCTGCGCCACCGGGAAGCAGCGGTAGGCCACCACTGTTCGCTCAGGTGCTGCGACAAATCAACCTGGCGTTGTGTGAACAACTGTTGCGACAGCCGGAGCGTATTCAGTCTGGTCGCGTTGGCCTCACGCCATTGCTCAAACTGTGGATCGCCTGGCGCTCACGGGGGAAAACGCAAACGAACTCTTAATCGCCGTGTCGTATCCAAGTCCAGACTATCGGGCAGCAGCACCAGGTGATGGCGGGTAGCAGACCCGGAAATGGATCGCAGCCGGACCACTATCAGCTTGGGATGCACGAATACCGGCGGCAATACGGTCAACGGCACCAACCCTCCATTCATATCGCGCCGTAACCAAGCGCCCTCGGCGGTCAGCATGAACACATTTTCCCAGGCATGATTGACACCGGTTCGCCACTGCTGGAATGTCCGGGCGAACGCAAACAGGACCAATGTCATCGCCAAAGCTTTGATCTGTAGCGGCAACCCCGACCAGCCTATGGCTGCCAGCGCGCCCAAATGCGCACAAATAATGAATAGCACCAGGTAAAGTGAGCGCGCTGGCCGGATCACCAGCGTTTGCGCCAAAGGTTCATCCATGACCACGACCTCCTTGCCAGCGCCTTGCAATGACAGCGTGGAGAAAACATACTAACGACCGCAGGCACTTCATTCCACGGGACACCACTGGCGATTCCAAGTCCATGATAGATAAAAATAATTCACAAGAATCAGGGCCGCAAGCGGTTCAGTCATTGGTGGACAGCAATATTTCCGCTGGCCAAACTGCGCCAGCCTCATTGCCACCTGCGGAGGTGGGCGGACCCAAAGGGCCCGAACCCACTCGCTATGGAGACTGGGAACGCCGCGGACGCTGCATAGACTTTTGAAGAAAACCTGGATTTGACCGGAAGCCACTGAGAATCGGGGCTCACCGGCACACGGACTGTCCGAACGATTGCATCAATTGGGGGACACCATGGCCCGCGTACAAAGGCCGTTATCGCCGCATTTGCTGATCTACAAGCCGCAGTTAACGTCCGTGTTGTCCATTACTCACCGGGGCACTGGTGTGTTGCTGGCGCTGGCGCTACTGGTGTTGCCCTATTGGCTGTTGAGTATTGCCTCCGGCCCGAATGCCTATGAAATGATGCTGGGACATTTCAGCGCCTGGTATGGGCAGCTTTTCATGCTTGGCATTGTCTTTTCCGTTTATTACCACTTGTGCAATGGCATCCGGCACCTGGGCTGGGACCTGGGCAAGGGATTGGACCTGCCAAATACCTACCTGACCGGATACATCGTGGTGTTCCTCAGTGTGCTGATGACATTGGCCACCTGCATCTGGGTGCGCATGTCATGAGTCTGGCGTCACCCCTGGCCCGTGTGCGCGGTTTGGGTTCCGCGAAACAGGGCACCGAACATTTCTGGCAACAGCGCGTCACCGCGATTCTGCTGGCGCCGCTGACATTGTGGCTCGTGATTTCCTTGTTGCGGCTGGATTTGCAGGACTACGGCGCCGTGGTCACCTGGCTGCGCATGCCGCTAAATGCCGTGCTGTTGATGATCCTGGTTGTAGCAGCCTGTCATCATGGGCAACTGGGCGTACAGGTGGTCATTGAAGATTATGTTCATGATGAATGGCAAAAGATTGCCAGCCTGATTCTGGTCAAGTTCCTGGCCATCCTCGCCGCCCTCGCTTCCGTCCTGGCGATTCTGCGCGTGTTTCTCGGTTAGTTTGCCATGGCTGAAACCTACCCCGTCACTGAGCACTTTTACGATGTGATCGTAGTCGGCGCCGGCGGTGCCGGCCTGCGCGCCACCTTCGGCATGGCCGCCAAGGGATTGAAGACCGCCTGTCTGACCAAGGTCTTTCCCACCCGCAGCCATACCGTGGCCGCTCAAGGGGGCATGAGCGCCGCTCTGGGCAACATGGGGCCGGACGACTGGCGCTGGCATATGTACGACACCATCAAAGGTTCCGACTGGCTCGGCGATCAGGATGCCATTGAGTACATGTGCCGGGAGGCCGCGCCGGCGGTGA
Source organism: Gammaproteobacteria bacterium (assembly GCA_043767195.1). Taxonomy (GTDB): domain Bacteria; phylum Pseudomonadota; class Gammaproteobacteria; order Eutrophobiales; family Eutrophobiaceae; genus 2-02-FULL-61-13. The sequence goes on from JAYUHG010000099.1 coordinate 7,876, forward strand.
TTGAGCTGGAGCATTACGGCGTACCATTTTCGCGCACCGAAGATGGCCGCATTTATCAACGACCCTTTGGCGGCATGACGACAAATTTCGGACAGGGGACCGCGCAACGCACCTGCGCCGCGGCAGACCGCACCGGCCATGCCATCTTGCATACGCTCTATCAGCAGTCACTGAAACATGACGCGGAATTCTTCGTGGAATATTTCGCGTTGGACCTGATCATGGATGACGAGGGTGTCTGCCGTGGCGTCATGGCCTGGAACCTGGAAGATGGAACATTGCATCGCCTTCGTGCCCACGCCGTGGTGCTGGCCACTGGGGGCTACGGACGCGCCTATTTCTCCTGCACCTCGGCCCATACCTGCACCGGTGACGGCAATGCCATGGTGCTGCGCGCCGGATTGCCGTTGCAGGACATGGAATTCATCCAGTTTCATCCCACCGGTATTTACGGTTCCGGTTGTCTGATCACAGAAGGGGTACGCGGTGAAGGCGGTTATCTCACAAATTCCAAGGGTGAGCGCTTCATGGAACGCTACGCGCCATCGGCAAAAGATCTTGCGTCCCGCGACGTAGTCAGTCGTTCCATGACCGTGGAAATTCGTGAAGGCCGTGGCGTAGGCAAGGAGCAGGATCACATTCATCTGCATCTGGAACATCTGGGTCCGGAAGTGATCCACGAACGCCTACCCGGTATCGCGGAATCCGCCCGCATCTTCGCCGGCGTAGACGTGACCAAGCAACCCATCCCGGTGATCCCCACGGTGCATTACAACATGGGCGGCATCCCCACCAATTACCACGGCGAGGTAGTGATCCTGAAAGACGGGAATCCGGACAGCATCGTACCCGGGCTTATGGCCATCGGTGAGGCTGCCTGTGTGTCCGTACATGGCGCCAATCGCCTCGGCTCCAACAGCCTGCTGGATTTGATCGTCTTTGGCCGCGCCGCCGCCATTCGCGCCGGGGAATTGATCCGCCCCGGCACCGCCCACAAGACTCTGCCGAAGACCGCCGGGGATCCGGCCATTGCGCGTCTGGACCGCCTGCGCCATGCCAAGGGTTCATTGCGCACCGCGGCCATTCGTCTGAACATGCAAAAGGTCATGCAAAGCAACGCAGCCGTGTTTCGCACCGGAGAAATATTGCAGGAAGGCATAAGGAAATTGGGTGACGTATACCAGTCCTTCAAGGATGTGAACACCACAGATCGCTCACTCATCTGGAACACCGATCTGGCGGAAACCCTGGAGCTGGAAAACCTGCTCCAATGCGCCATGGTCAGCATCCATTCCGCCGCCAACCGCAAAGAAAGCCGCGGCGCCCATGCCCGCGAAGACTTCCCGGAGCGCGATGACGTGAACTGGATGAAGCACACGCTGGTGTCTTTGGACCCGGAACGTGGGCAGGTAAAGTTCGATTATCGCCCGGTGCATTTATATACGCTGACAAAGGATGTGGAAGTGGTGCCGCCGAAGAAGCGAGTCTACTAACGTGAAGCGTGAAACGTATTAAGAGGAACTTATGGCTGAATTCCGATTACCAAAAAACTCACGGGTCCAAAAGGGACGCGTACACAACGCCGCAAATGGCGCCAAGCGCAAGAAAACCTTCAAGGTTTACCGCTGGGATCCGGATGCGGGGGAAAATCCACGCACGGATAGCTTCGAGATTGATCTGGACAAGTGCGGGCCCATGGTTCTCGACGCGCTTATCTACATCAAGAATGAAATTGACCCGACACTGACGTTTCGGCGCTCCTGCCGCGAGGGGATCTGCGGCTCCTGCGCCATGAACATTGGCGGCACCAATACCCTGGCCTGCACCCGCGCCAGTGAAGACATTTCCGGCACGGTGGCGGTTTACCCGCTGCCGCATATGGAAGTAAAGAAAGACCTGATCCCGAATCTGTCCCATTTCTATGCCCAGTACGCCTCCATCAAGCCCTGGTTGCAAAGCGAGACGCCGGCGCCGCCGGACCGGGAGCGGCTGCAATCCAAGGAGGATCGGGAAAAGCTGGATGGCCTGTACGAGTGCATCCTGTGCGCCTGCTGCTCCACCGCCTGCCCCAGCTACTGGTGGAACAGTGATCGTTACCTTGGCCCGGCTATTCTGTTGCAGGCCTATCGCTGGATCGTGGACAGCCGCGACGAACATACCGGTGAGCGCCTGGACGATCTGGAAGATCCATTCCGGCTCTACCGCTGCCATACCATCATGAATTGCACCAACACCTGCCCCAAGGGACTCAACCCCGCCAAGGCCATCGCCGAAATCAAGAAGCTGATGGTAGTGCGAACCGTTTGAGCGAAATCGCGGTAGATGCAGCAAGGATCCGCTGGCGCTGCCGCCGCGGCGTCAAGGAACTGGATGTGTTGCTGGAACGGTTTGTTGAAGAATGCCTGCCGAAGATGCCGCGGGAGCAGGTCCGGGTTTTCGACCACCTGCTGGATGAATCTGATCTCGATCTGTTAGATTGGGTTATTGGTCGAACTTTGCCGCCTGCGCTTGATTATTTTCCGCTGATTGAGATGCTGCGGAGTTTGAAGGAAGTGAAAAGTTGAAAGTGAAAAGTAAAATCAAAACCCTGACCCCCGACTTTTCACTTTTTACTTTCAACTTTTCACTTCTTACTTGTAACTCATGAAACAAATCAATCACCTGTCTCCCCTAGGCATCTCCGGCCCGGATGCCACCACATTCCTGCACGGACAATTCTGCGCTGATTTGTTATCCGTACCCGAGGGCAGTGGCGGTTTGACAGCGTGGTGTACGGCCAAGGGCCGGGTTATTACGACATTGTTCGCGTATCGCAAAGCGGACGGCTGGACCTTAATCCTGCCGGCCAATCTGGCAGCGAAGGTAACGCAGCGACTGCGCCTGTTTGTGCTGCGCGCCAAGGTCGAGTTGCACCCGGCGACAAACTACATATTACTCGGCCTGGACACGAAGTACGCCCGGACACTCAGTCCGGATCTGCAACAGCGTCTGCTGCCCCATCCGGGAACCACGGGCCAGGGGCAAAGATTCCTGCTGGCGGTTTCCGGGAGCGAATACGCCAGCTTGGCCACCGCGTACCCGCACAGCGCCCCAATCAATCAGGAGCACTGGACAGGTCACGATGTGGAGGCCGGCCTGCCCTGGATAGATGCCGGCACCACGGAACAGTTTCTGCCCCAGGAACTGAATCTCGAACATTGGCAGGGACTGAGTTACACCAAGGGTTGCTACCCCGGCCAGGAGATCGTCGCCCGCCTGCGCTATCGCGGCACGGTAAAACGCGGCCTGTTTCGCATACAGGCCGCGGAAACATTGCAAAGCACTCTTACTTCCGGTCGCCGCCTGTTGGATGACACCGGCAACCCGGTGGCCACAGTCCTGTACTCCGGCAACACAACAACTGAACGCCTGTCAGTGTTAGCGGTCATGGATTTCAGCGCCGCCGCGCCGGCACTGTATGTGGAGTCAGGTGGATCACCACTGGGCGTTATCGGTCCGGTTGCGTCAGCAATTTTGTGAGCAGATAGAAAGCCTGTAATGCCAACTTAAGGTTTTCACTTTTCACTTATGACTTGTAACTTGTGACTTCCCACTTCCCGCCCTTCAAACCCTCCTGGTGGCTGCCCGGCCCCCACGCACAAACCCTTTGGGCATCCCTCATGCACCCCATCTGCACACTGGCGTTTCGCCCGGAAACCCTGGAATTGCCCGACGGAGATTTTGTTGATCTGTGCTGGTCGCCCGGCACCAAGGGTCCCATCGTTCTGGTATTGCACGGTCTCGAAGGCAGCATTGCCTCTCCCTATGCCCATGGTCTGCTGGCGGCGCTGCATACCCGGGGTTGGCGCGGTGTGCTGATGCATTTTCGTGGTTGTAGTGGCAGACATAATCGCCTGGACCGCGGCTATCATTCCGGTGACACGGGTGACATCAGGTTCATGGTCCGTACGCTCCGTGCGCGCTTTCCGGGTACGCCGTTGGCAGCCGTGGGCTTCTCCCTGGGCGGCAACGCGCTGTTGAAATATGCCGGTGAGTCTGGCGCCGAAACGGGCCTGAGTGCCGTGGCCGCCGTCTCAGTGCCCTACCTGTTAGCAAAGGGGGCAGCGCGGCTGGACGCCGGATTCTCGCGCCTGTATCAATGGCATCTGCTGCACCGGCTGCGGCGCAAAATCGCGGATAAATTCCGCGACCGGGAACAGGAAGTCCTGGGCCTCACCGCCGCGCAACTACAACGACTGGACAACTTCTGGAAATTCGATGATGCGGTCACGGCACGTCTGCATGGCTTCAACGACGTACATGACTATTACGCCCGCAGCAGTTCGCGCCAATACCTGTCCGGCATCCG